>JASFIU010000188.1:0-8310 GCA_050122495.1 Desulfobacterales bacterium
GTGTCTTGGGGCTGGCTTCTTTAGTCTCCTGTTTTTTCGGTTGCGGCGGTGTGGGTGCGCTTGGAGTGGGCGTGGTTTTGCAGGCCGCCAGTCCCACCGTGAACCAAATGGTTGAAAGCAGTATCAGCGATTTCATTTTGGAAGGAGGTCTCATCGAATAATCTCATCAAAAGCAAATAATTATAGCGTCTAACATAAGATTTTGCCAAATGGGTGTCAAGCGATGAACATATGGGTTCAGCCCTGACTATATTAGACCTGTAAATACAAAGTTTTGTTTACATATTTCAGGTAATTATCCGAGGCGTCGGGAGCTTCTTTATTTCGGGGCGATCCGGGAGTAGTAAGCGGGATGATCAGCGGCCTTCCAATGGTCACGGGATATTATGCCGGCATCCCGTACTGTAAAATACTGGGGATCCAACGCTAACCTGCGGGCCTGTTCGAGACCCCGTGCTTTCTGCAAGCCATTATATCCAGGTCGATCGCTGGGATCGCCATAAGAATAGGGGTAAGCTCGCTTTTCTCATCGGAAGAATATAGTGGTCCAAATAGAGAGCCGATTTCCGGATTAGAAAATCGGCTCATTTGTTATCTGTGGCGGAGAGAGAGGGATTCGAACCCTCGATGGAACTTTCGCCCCATACTCGCTTAGCAGGCGAGCGCCTTCAGCCAGCTCGGCCATCTCTCCAAAAAAATTATCCCCAAAATTTTTTTACATAAAATTGCAGAGCAATTTTATTGGCGGAGGGAGTAGGATTCGAACCCACGGAGGTGTTACCCTCAACGGTTTTCAAGACCGCCGCTTTCGACCACTCAGCCATCCCTCCAGGCAGTTATCTATGATCTAAACGTTTATTTTTATCATCCCGATTGGAGATGGTCAATCTTTTTGTCCTGGCTTAGAAAGTGGTTCAGCAGAGCGCACAGCCAACTCAGGATGAATTAAAAGGCCGCTGCAGCTGTATTTTAAGGCGCACTGCGCCAGGGCCAAAGCATGGTTTTTAGCGCTTTAAATTTTATCGGGAATCGTCAATCGGTCGCTTTGTGACGATTGACCTTTTCAGCTGCATTAAGTATTGACAGGTTTAATTTTTTATGGTTTCGAGGGCCTAATATCAGGTGGAGGGATAACCAATATGAAGCAAAAATATACAATCATAAGAGATGACAAAAATAAACAACTCATCATTCGTGAATTTGCTGAACTCGATAAAGAAATTTTATCGCTGCTCTGTGAGGAAACCTACGACGAAAGGTTAATCCGCGCAGCCATTAAAAAGGGTAAAGAAGAGCTGATTGCCGCCCTCAGAACGAATAATCTCTATCCGCCCGGAATTTATGCAGATAAAATTGCGAATACGGTTAAGGAACTTTATCGCACCAAGGCCAAAGAATCGGAAGATCTTTTCTTTAACGATCTTGAATTGCTGGCCAAAGAATCTGAAGCTGAAGCGGAGGAAGAGCAACCTGAAAAGGATTCAGAAGACCTGGATGAGGTGCTTGAAGAGGATTTTGAGCCTCAATATGAGGATAAGGAGCAGCTGAAGAAGATGGGCTCCTCCTTAAAAATTGCTGATGATGATCTCGGGGATGGGAATGAGGAAACCTAGTGTGGCTTTTCGCACGTAATTTGCAAAACACGGTTTTATTATCCATCTTCTTGTTCAAAAATAAAGGTGTCAGATGTCATGATTCAATGATTGAGGAATTCAGGAATTGAGGGATTTAGGAATTAGAACGATCGTTCGACCCTGAGGCTCTCGACGGTCAGCATACCTTCAATTCCTAAATTCCCTGCTGACACCCTATTGATCACTGACACCGGATTCGCTTCCGGCGGAAGCCCTCAATCCATAAAAATTTAAAAAATACAAGAAATTATCCCTCCTGCGTCTCAAACCAACAGTATCGATACGGATCCAAAATCGGGCCTGCGAGGAATCGGTCTGGTTACCCGTCTAAAACCCCCAAAAAGCACGTATCAAACCACCTTTTTTGTTGACTTGTCCTACTGTGTGCCAAAAAAATACGATTCAGTTTTTTAAGTCCAAACCAATTTTTGTATTATTTTCTGAAATTCAACAAGGCTCATTTAAAAAAAGATGTTTAGGACTGCAGTCGGAAACACGATTCATGCGTTGCGTGATCCAACCCGGGGTGGGGTCGGAACCGCATTAAATGAGATTGCAGAAAAATCAGAATCCGGCATCATCATTGATGAAGAAAAAATCCCCTTAAAAGGCGAAGTGGCGGGGGCCTGTGAATTACTTGGTTTTGATCCCCTTTATCTGGCCAACGAAGGCAAGTTGCTGGCATTTGTATCGCCGGACAGCTGTGATGCGATTCTTGAGGCCATAAAGTTCGACCCGTACGGCCGGGCAGCGGCGGTTATCGGCGAGGTTGTCGATGATCATCCCGGCAAGGTCATTTTAAAAACCCGCATCGGCGGCAAGCGAATTGTGGATATGCTCGCAGGAGAGCAACTACCACGCATCTGCGAAAAAGCGCATAGCGCAAAGGGCAGAGCGCATAGGGTTGTTGACATTCAGCTTCGAAAGAAAGTAGAAACCATTAAAACAATATGCGCTATACTTCATGCCACTCTGTCAGAACCCTATGCCCTGTGCGCCATGCCATATTAACACTATGAAAAAATTTCTACCGACCATTGTGTTAGTGATTTTATTCTTACCGGCAACCTCCGATGGTAAGCGCGGCCACCTGATTGAGGGTCGTACGATGGGGACCACCTATCATATTACGGTGGTTGCGGATGATCTCGAGGGTGTGGCAGGGCTCAAAGAAAAAATTGATGTGCGCCTGGAAGGCATCAACCGGATTTTTTCCACCTATATTGAAGACAGCGAAATCAGTCGCTTTAATGCCTTGAACAAAGCCGACGAAAAATTTCGGGTTTCCGATGATTTTATCCAGGTTATGAATGCCGGGCGCAAAATTCATCAGCTATCCGAAGGTGCCTGGGACGCCACCGTAAGCCCCCTGGTGAATTTATGGGGTTTTGGGCCGACGCGACGGCAGACCCGAAGGCCATCCGTATCGGAAATCAAAGCGCTGATGCAAAACATTGGATTTGACCATCTTCGAACTGTGGAGCCCCATTTTCTGGTCAAGAATTTGGCCGCCGTTACCCTTGATTTGAACTCCATTGCCAAAGGCTATGCGGTGGATCAGGTTTCAGCGCTGATCGCCTCCGCCGGGCATAAAAATTATCTGGTTGAAATCGGCGGTGAGGTTTACGCCGCCGGAGTTCGGCCTGACGGCAAATACTGGCGGGTGGGGATCAATCGACCACAGAAAGATGCGGCCTTCAATGAAGTTTATAAAATCGTATCGATTGACAACCAGGCTTTTGCCACCAGCGGCGATTACCGGAATTTTTTTGAAATCGACGGTGTGCGTTATTCCCACGTAATTGACCCACGCAGCGGGCATCCGGTTTCCAACGGCGTGGTCAGCGTCTCCATTATAGCAGACAACTGCACCCTGGCAGACGGCCTGGCAACCGCCATCATGGTGATGGGGGTGGAAAACGGGATTTCTCTGATAAACCGCTTAGATAATGTTGAAGGTTTGATTGTGGTCGAAGAATCTGACGGCAGCCTGAATGATTTCTATTCCACCGCCTTCAAAGTAAATAACAAAAAGCCATAAAATCCCTCTGGATTTCCGTTGTCATTTTACGAATGATCTTGTCTCGTTTTCTACTTATGCCGGCAAGCAAACAGGTCAAGTCTAGATTGGACGCTTATCCTTTATAGCGTTTTAGAAGTTCATATATTGCATCAGTTCCAAATGTCACCGCATCAAGGGGTATGCGCTCATCAGCGGCATGAATCGTTTTGGCGAAATTGAAATCAGGCGGGAGTTTCATCGGCGTAAAACCGTAGGTTTGAATACCAAGACGCGAAAAGATACGCGCATCAGAACACCCCGATAGTAATAATGGCATTGGGATTGCGCCCGGATCGGCATCCCCTAAAATACCCGCCAATTCGCCAAACAGCCCCATATCCGGTTCAGACGGCCCGGATTCACATTTCGTTATCTCTATTTCCACTTCATCCCCTATAATTTGGCGTATTTCCTTAATCATATCGTCAGGGCTGAATCCGGGAAGTAAACGCCCATCCAACTCCACTGAGATTTCACCCGGGATTACATTGATTTTGTCTCCCCCTCGAATGATAGTCGCATTGACTGTGTTATGAAGCAAAGGGTCAAAGTACTCCCCTGTGGTGCCAAGTAATTTCAATATGGTATCGCATAGAACCGGATTGAGAAGCTGACGCAAAATCAGATTTTTTGGAAAGGCCACATTCGAGCTCATCATTTCTATCATCTGGCGTGCGACCGGTGTGATATGGACGGGAAGGCGGTTTTTGTCTAACCGTCGGAGCAAATTCGCTAATTTGGCCATGGTGCCACCCCGCATGGGTAGGGCGCCGTGCCCGCCTGGACCGCGGACGGTTGCTTTTATCGAGCAGATTTGCTTTTCTGCAATCTGAATCGGATAGAACCTTTTCCGTCCAATATGTTGTGAAAAGCCTCCGAATTCACCCAATGCATAACGGGTATTTGAAAATTGCTCCGCGTGTTTCTCAACCACATATTTTGCGCCATAATCGCCGCCCCCTTCCTCATCACATAGGATAGCGACGATGATGTCTGCGGCGGGGATTAGGTTTTCCGTCTTGGCACGCATGACAGCAGAAAGCATCATGACGACTCCGCTTTTCATATCCAGCGCGCCTCGGCCCCAGATATAGCCGTCGACAAGTTTCCCTTCGAACGGTGGATGAGTCCATTCCTGGTTAGCGGTGCTAACAACGTCTATATGTCCGTATAGCAGCAATGGCGGCGCGCTGCCCACTCCTTTCAGGCGGGTTATCAGGTTGGGTCGGTTTGGGTCTTTGGCAAGGCGGGTTGTTTCAAGGCCGATTTTTTTCGATAACGTGTCGATATAAGCGATGCACTCCGATTCGTTACCGGGCGGATTGGTGGTATCAAACTGAATTAGACGTTGGAGCAGTTCAGCCGGAGACGGATAGATAGATGATGCGTTGTTTGCCGATCCCATGATTTCCTCCTTACATCGAACACTGTGCTCGAAATACCTGGCCACTCATCTACTATCACATCGCAAAATAGATATTCAACTTCAAAAAATCGAGAGAAAACGATGGTCAATTATATGTTTATTTAAGTTAATAAGTTAAGAACGTCCCCTAAATGTAAGATATCTAGCATTTCTTATGGCTTGGTAATTTTGTCTAAGCTTTTTTTGTTTGATTGAATTGCAGCCAATAATCGCATTGACAATAACGGATAAGTACCTATTCTTTCGTGTAAATTGGGCTGAATCTTTGCGTGAAAAATTTATTGGGTTTTCCGAACCGGGTGCTTCGCACCCGGTTCCACCCGCAACGATTTGGGCACTTCGCGCCCATGTCTTTTACCGCCTACGGCGGTAAAATCCAAGCCACCCGCTTTGCGGGTGGTCGTCGACTCAAACGGGCTTTAAAAAGATCCTGATAATCTTGCCCGCCTCGCCGAAGTCACGCTGTAGCGTGACGAAGGCGGGTAAATTCTGCCTTCCTGGTGGAATGCGAAGCCTATTCCACCAAGGTCTATTATTTAACGTATGAAACTCTATTTACTCAGTCTCGGGTGCGCCAGGAATCTGGTCGACAGCGAAATCATGTTGGGCCGCATAAAACAGGCCGGCTGGACGATTGTCGAAGAACCGGAAGAGGCCGATGCTATCGTGGTCAATACCTGCAGCTTTATCGAGGACGCTGCCGATGAAAGCATTGATATGATTCTCGAGCTGGCTCATTACAAACAAACCGGAACGTGCAAGCGGCTGGTGGTTGCCGGTTGTTTGCCTGAACGCTATCGTCAGGAAATTACCAGCCAGATGCCGGAGGTCGATGCCTTTATCGGTACCGGAGCGTTTGATCAAATTGTCGCGGCTGTTGAAGGCTCGAATTATTCAGGCGGTTGTTTGCTGCCGGATCCGGATATCAGACCTGCCCAGGATAAAGATGCTTCCCGAGTACTCAGTGCGTCTCATATGGCCTATCTTAAGGTGGCCGAAGGCTGCAGCCGGACCTGCACCTATTGCATTATTCCCAAATTGCGGGGCAAAAAAAGAAGCCGGCCGCTGCCGGAGGTGATTGCAGAGGCGCGCGGTTTACTCGAGGCCGGTGTAAAGGAGCTGGTGCTCGTTGCCCAGGATACAACTTCATACGGAAAGGATCTGCAGCCTGAAGTGAATCTCAGCCAGCTGGTCGAAAGCCTGGCAAGCCTTGCCGCCGACTCCCCGGTGAAACCAGAAACGGTTGTTCAGGACACAGACCCCGCTAATGCATGGATTCGAGTTCTTTACGGACATCCGGAAAGTATCGAAGATTCTTTCATTAAAACGGTTGCAACCCATTCAAATGTGTGCTCTTACTTTGACATTCCGATTCAACATGTCAGCAATTCGATTTTAAAAAAAATGGGCCGCCATTACACCCGGGATGACCTGTGCCGGCTGTTTGATAAAATTCGCTCGAAGGTTCCGGATGCCGTCCTGAGGACAACACTTATTCTGGGATTTCCCGGAGAAACCGAAAAGGATTTTGAAACGCTGCTGGATTTTATTGAAGATATCCGCTTCGACCATTTAGGCGTCTTTCTCTATTCAGACGCGGATGATCTGCCGTCACACCGCTTGCCGGAACCGGTGCCGGCCGGAGTGGCTCAGGAGCGCTACGACCAGCTCATGTCCAGCCAGCTGGAAATTTCAGCTCAAAATTACCAGAAATATATTGGCCAAACCTTGGACGTATTAGTCGAGGAGGCCTTGGAAGATAGATTATATGCCGGGCGGGCAACATTTCAGGCGCCGGAAGTAGACGGCATGACCTATATCAAGGTCAGGCAAGGGCAATCCGATTCCAAGATCGGATCGTTTGCCCGGATCAAGGTAACGGATGCGATGGAATATGACCTCATTGGAGATTCGATATGAATGATCTTAAAAAAAAGATTCTGTCGGAAAACGGGAATGATCTTGAAAAAATTGAAGCCGAACTCTCCGAGAATTTAAAGCCCTACCTGGATCTGGTGTCCGATGTCGCTCGCCACATTCTGTTTGCCGGTGGCAAGAGATTGCGGCCCTTGCTGCTGGTTCTTTCTGCGAGAATCTGTGGTTACGAGGATGACTATGCCAAAACCATTTCATCGGCCATGGAATATTTGCATGCCGCCACCCTTTTGCATGACGATATCGTCGACGACGCCATTCTCAGGCGCGGAAAAACGGTGGCGCATTCCTTATACGGAAATGCCACCACGGTTTTGGTGGGTGATTTTCTTCTCGCCCGGGCCCTGGCCATTTGTGCGGACTCCGGCAAAATAAAGGTGATCCATATTATTTCAGATCTGACCGAAAAAATGTCCACCGGTGAAGTTCATCAGCTGATGCGCAAGGGTGATATTACCCTCACCGAAGACGAGTATATAGAGGTCATCCGGCGAAAAACCGCCGTTCTTTTCCAGGCCGCTTGCACCGTCAGTGCGGTCATCGCAGATGCACCCGAAGAAAAAGAGAAGGCGCTGGCAGATTTTGGTTATCATTTGGGGGTTGCATTTCAAATGGCCGATGATTTATTTGACTACACCATGGATACGGCGGATTTGGGCAAAGAGGTCGGAGCAGACCTCCGGGAAGGTAAATTAACCTTGCCGGTCATTCAAGCCCTCAAGCAGGCCGGCCCGTCTGATCGGGATCAGATGATTAAAATAATAAAGAATGAGGCGTTCACCGTCGATGAATTTAATGTTCTTGTCGATCTGCTCAAGAAAAATGACGGGATTGCCTATACAGAAAGAAAAGCTGCGTTTTGTATCGAAAAGGCCAAAGAGGCCCTTTCCGTTTTCGAGCCTTCCAAAGCTAAAGATTCCTTGCTGGATATAGCAGACTACGCCCTATCCCGCCGCATCTAAAACCGGCTTTTAGGACATCATCTCTTGCCCGATGGCTGCGTTACGATCCATTTCAAAATGCTCACGTACTTACGTGTACGCTCCGCTTTTGAAACGGCTCGCGCCTTACCCTCGAACAAGAGCTAATGCCCTAAAAGCCGGTTTTGCATTTTCAATTACCTTCTATCGCCTTTTGAGCACCTTAGTATATTAAATTCAGACGCGAAATCCCGCCTTTGGCGGGAGCCCTCAGACAAATCTGGGCCTTTGAAATCGGTTTTGTGTTTTTAATTATTTTCTCACGCCTTTTGA
>JASFIU010000189.1:0-8274 GCA_050122495.1 Desulfobacterales bacterium
GAAGGCCCTGAAGGTTTAAATGCTCAGGGCCTTTGATTTAGAAATACCGATTTTAAAATAATTTTCGAGAAGTTGTTTCAAAGCTGCAGATCAGGCTCAAGGGTCCCGCTAAGCGGGATTACATATCTGATCTAAACAGATTAGGGTATGTATCAAGGCGCCCCGCTAGCGGGGCAATCCGCCACACATTCTGGCGGACCATTGGAGCCTTTTGAGCCCCTTAAATCATCTTTAAATTAGATGCGAAACCCCGCTTCATTTAGCGGGGAGATGTGGTTTTGAAACAACTTCTAATCAATTACCTTGCGTAGATTGATAAATCTGCTGCGGTCGAACCCGAGGGTTTTAAAAAAGGAAAGCAGATCGGTTGAGTCCCATCGGACTGTGGTGTAAACGTTGTCGATGCCCGCGGCCTGGTAAATTTTAAATATTTTTTCAGCCAAACTGGCACCGATCCCCTGTCCCATGTAATTGGGGTCCACACCTAAAGTCGCGATCCAGGCACTTTTGGCTTCACCAAATCCAGCGGTGAGAATGTAGCTGATCATGAATCCGACGACCTTGCCCTGATGCTCTGCGACGAAGCATGCTTGCGCTTCGCTGCGGGCGTGTTCTTCCACAACGCTTTTAAAATCCGGTTCAACCGGACGCCGCGTGATCGCTGCGTAGATCTGGGTGATCGTTTCGGCATCCTCGACTTTTAGCCGTCTTACTTGAAACTTGTCCACGGGCTGATTCCTTATGCATTATCGATGGAGAGGTTAATCGGTTCTGATTATTTTTACTTTGTGGCCGACCCAATTCGGAGGCAGATAAACCCTGCCGCTGTTACCGCTGGATTTGACCCGCTTTTCGATCATCTCCTCACCGTAAATTTCAAATTTCACCTTGTTCTTCGATGCTTCGGCCAGGGCTTCTTTCTCATTATCATCTGTATTCTTATTTAATTCTTTTGTATCTGCCACGATAAAAAGCCTTAAGTATTTAAAATTATGATTTAAATTTAAAGATTGCGTTTTGGCCAAATATTTAATAAAGCTACATTAAAGCTACATTGTATCAGAGTCAAGCAAAATAATAAAAATCGATCTGTATTTACTTTTAGAATTCTAAAATCCAAAATCCGCAATCGACTCGCCTAAGCCGTTTGGCCCTGAGCTCACGGCCGAAGGGCTAGCCGCAGGCTGCAATAGAAAGGGTGGATAAATGATTACGATCGGCATTGATGTCGGGTCCATAACAACCAAGGCTGCCGTGGTCGAAGACGGCAAAGTGATTTCGGACACGGTCATATCGACCGGCTATAATGCCCAGGATGCCGGAACAAAGGTTTATGAAAATATTATGGCCGAATTGGGATTAAACCCGTCTTCGGTGGCCAGAATCATTTCCACCGGCTACGGCAGAAATAGTGTAACCATTGCCGATAAAGCCGTAACCGAGATTACCTGTCATGCGGCCGGTGCTCACTTTTTGAATCCGGAGGTGCGCTCGATTATCGATATCGGTGGTCAGGACAGCAAAGCGATTGTGGTGGACGAGACCGGGAGCGTAAAAGATTTTGCCATGAATGATAAATGCGCGGCTGGAACCGGCAGATTTTTAGAGGTTATGGCAAGAGCTCTGGAGGTGGACCTGGATAATTTTGGCAAATTTTCCCTGGAGGCGGATATGCCGGCCAAGATCAGCAGCCTGTGCACGGTTTTTGCCGAGTCGGAGGTCATCTCGCTTATCTCCAAGGGGGAAAAAAGACAAAATATCATTGCCGGAATACATGAATCCATAGCCGCCCGGGTGGTGGCCATGGCCGGTCGCATTGGTCTATCGGCGCCGGTAATGATGACCGGTGGCGTGGCCAAAAATAAGGGCGTTGTTAACGCATTGGAAAATAAAACCGGTCACCCAATTAAGGTGTCGGAAAAGGCCCAGGTCACCGGGGCCATCGGGGCGGCCTTAATCGCCAGTTCCCGATCTTGAACAAATCTTAACATTTAACCGAAATTTTAATCATGTTTGATGTTTTTTTCGTGTGCATTTCATCCTTTTTATAATCGAGCCTTCTAACTAGGGCCGACAAGTTTTCCTTTAGAACAGTAAGGCCGAAGATGCTGATGCGATGATCAACAGAGTCTTTTACGGGTGGTGGATTACGCTGGCTTGTTCTCTGATCGGCTTGTATGTTGCCGGTTCTATTTTTTTTGGCTTTACCGCCTTCTTTGAGCCTATTGCTGCGGAATTTGCCTGGAGTTATACCCAGATATCTTTTGCGGTCAGTCTGCGGGGTCTGGAGATGGGCATCTTTGCCCCCCTTGTCGGTTTCCTTGCGGATTATTTTGGTCCCCGAAAAGTCCTTTTCGGGGGAATCATTACCACCGGCGCCGGGCTTATCCTGCTGGCCCAGACACAATCACTTGCCATGTTCTACGGCGCTTTCCTGTTGCTGGCATTCGGAGCCGGGGGTTGTACCTCTGTTGTTACCATGACGGCGGTGGCCAACTGGTTTCGTAAAAAGGCCGGGCTTGCACTGGGTGTGGTGGGCTCCGGTATTGGCGCCGGGGGCTTAATGGTTTTGCTGATCGTGCGCCTTATCGATCTTTATCAGTGGAGAACCACGCTGATGATTCTCGGATTGGGAATGTGGGCCGTCGGTATACCCCTATCGCTGGTTATCCGCAACCGGCCGGAGCAATACGGCTATCTCCCTGATGGTGAGCGGCCCAGCGCCTCCAGTCAAAGTCAGGAAATACAGGATAATGGTGTCGAAATTGGCCTGAAGCAGGCGCTCAAAATGAGAACGTTCCTGTATCTCAATCTTGTAGAAGTTGTGCGCATGATGACCCTTATTGCCGTGATCACCCATATCATGCCTTACCTCAGCAGTGTGGGGATGCCGCGCGCCACCGCCGGCATGGTGGCTGCTGCGATTCCGCTGATCGGCATCATCGGACGATTCGGTTTCGGCTGGATCGGCGATATCTATGATAAACGATATGTGATGGGGATGACAATGGTGTTTATTATTTTAGGAATCCTGGCATTAAGTTTCGTGCATGTGAGATGGATCATCATCCCTTTTCTAATCGTGTTCCCGTTAGGTCATGCCGGAAGCATGGTTGTAAGGGCTGCGCTTGTGCGGGAATATTTCGGACGAAATTCCTTCGGCAAAATGCTTGGCATTATCATGGGATCGGCGTCAATTGGCGGTATTATCGGTCCAACGCTGGCAGGCTGGTCTTTTGATACCCTGGGAAGCTATCGACCCATCTGGCATGTATTTTTAGGACTCCTTGTTATCGGAACCTTGTTATCATTGAAACTGAAACCGGCGGCGATCAAAAAATAAAGGGATAATTCTTAGAGCCCTGGGATTGATCAACTGCAGCAAAAGAATAATCTTAAAAATGGAACGATAACCGATGAAGGTTTTAGCATTTAACGGAAGCCCGCGAAAAAAATGGAATACAGCCACGCTGCTTGAAAAGGCGCTTGAAGGAGCCTCCTCAAAGGGAGCGGATACAGAACTCTTTCATCTCTATGAAATTGAATTTAAAGGGTGCATCAGCTGTTTTACCTGCAAAAGGAAAGGCGGAAAAAGTTATGGCAGGTGTGCCGTCAAGGATGACCTGCGGCCGGTCCTAAAAAAAGTTGTGCAGGCCGATGCGATCATCCTTGGCTCCCCGATCTATTTCGGAACTGTTTCGGGAGAGATGCGTTCTTTTATGGAGCGCCTGCTGTTTCCCTACAGGCCCTATGCAGATAAACGCGATCCGCAGCAGTCGCTTTTTCCCAAAAAGATCCAAACAGGCTTTATTTATACGATGAATGTTACTGAAAAACAGATGAAAACCTCGGGATATGATCAACATCCCCTGCACAATGAAAAGGTGCTGAAATTGGTATTCGGGGATTCAGAATCCCTTTTTAGTTTTGATACCTATCAGTTTGAGGACTATTCAAAGATGGTTGCGGACCGTTTTGACGTTGAGCACAAAGCAAAGCGGCGCAGGGAAGTGTTTCCGATTGATTGCGAAAAAGCATTTGATATGGGGGTAAGATTTGCCAGGAAAAATAGATAAAAACTTCTGATATTCTTTTCATTTCTGTAAAATTGTCATAACTGTGGTATTCTCATCAGTACTTGGCTGATATTTGGTTTATGACAAGATACCCCAAGTTTTGATTCAGCTTAATTTCAACCTATTTGACCCAATCTACATAATCCCAAAATTCCATACTGCGCAATCACAGCTAACAAATTTCCAATCCTCCCAAATTTCAACCCCATGCACGACAGATAAGATTTCTGGCAAACCCAAATGTGTTACATTGGTTGATGATATACAACAAGGCCATCATCGTAATTTTCTATTTCAAGGCTGATTTAAATTTGTTAGCCACCTCACGCAAGTTAGCCGACCAATTTTCTGCCAAAGGATCAACAAAGGCGACTTCACCATTAATTTCATTTGCCACCAACTTAGCGCTTTTAGCTGAAAATTGAGGTTGAACAAAAATCACCTTAATGTTTTTTTCCTTGGCATGTTCGATCAATTCTTTCAGCTGGGCTGGTTTCGGTTCCTTACCCTCGATCTGCACAGGAACTTGTTTAAGCCCATAAGTGTGTGCAAAGTAGCCCCAGGATGGGTGAAATACCATGAACTGGAGTCCCTGTTTGCCCGCTAAGATCGTCTTTAATTCAGCATCTAATTCGTTAATTTGAGAAACGAACTGCTGAAAATTGCTCTCGTATAGGGCTCGATGAGATGGATCAATTTCCTGCAGGGCGTTCATTATCGTATGTGCCTGTACCTTCACCAGCGGCGGTGAAAGCCAAATGTGAGGATCGAGTCCACCATGGTCGTGATGATCGTCTTCGTTTGCAGACTCACCTTTCTCATGACGATGTTCGCCTTCTTTATGAACTTCAGCCTTCTCGTGGTGCTCACCCTCTTCATCATGGTGATGATACGCAGCCATCGGTATTTTCTTTATACCACGGTCCGTATATATGACTTTTATTTGAGGGTTGGTCGAGACTATTTTACCCAAATTAGCCTCTTCAAATTCGATCCCGATAGCAAAATACAGTTTTGCTTTGGAAATAGCGACCATTTGTTTGGGTTTTGGCTCATACATATGCGGATCGGCACCGGGCAACACCATTACCTTAACATCCACCAGATCTTTGGCAATTTGTTGCACAAGATATTTTTGAGGGGCAATACTCACAAAAACCGTCAGCTTATTATTTGCTAATGCTTGGTGCACTGCAATTATGGTAAATGCAAATGAAAGCACGATGCGCAGAATTGGGCGTGTCATTATTATCCTCTAGTTTAATAGGAATAGTTAGACAGTGACTCGTATAAATTTTAAATATTGAGTTTTGATTTAGAAAACTTGATATCTTTTATGCAACTTTGTTGCATGACAAACATGATATAATGTTTAAATTTGTTTTCAGTTGTCAAGGCCTTTTCTCTGAAAACCAAAATTAAGCTACATGAACAATTTTAAAAATATTTGATAAATTAAAAAATAATAGCCATATTATCAGTTTTTTAAAATATAATTTTATTCTGACGATAACCGCATCACTTGTATGGATAACAGATATCCCATCAGATTATGTTAACAAAGTTAACTGATACAGTTTCTTTCAGACTGCTTCCCTTATTTTCAATCTTGTTTCTTGCTGTGGGGATGCCAGTGCTCCATCCCATCCTTCACATCCATTCGGAAAATTCCTATATAAACTCAGAACATTGTGACCAACATATTTCTGCATTCGCGGATGAAGATCATCAGTTAAATTGTTCTATCTGTGATTTTCTGGCAACGAGCCAACTCTATGATACCGGCATGGAGCCCATTATCGCAGAAAATAGTCCGGCCGATAAAATTGTATTGATAAAAAATATCTTCTCGGCAAGGACCCACCCATTGCAGATCGAGCCTCGGGCCCCACCTATTAGCAATTCCTTATAAGAACCTGTCTTTCAAATTTCTTTTGGCTATGTGTTAAACACATATAACAAGGTTTCTTGTATTTTATGAGTAGAAGAATGACTTATTTTTGGGTCAATTGGATTGTGAGGTAAACCATGAAAAGATGTTTAAAAATATTGTTAAGCATTATTGCGATTGTTTGCGCGGTCGGATCTTATCTGTCTAATATTTACGCCGGGGAATACCGCCATCACGAAGCCCACGAACACGGCGTGGCTCATATGAATGTGGCTTTTGAAGGAAATGAAGTATATATTGAATTCATCAGCCCGGCTGCCAATATTGTGGGCTTTGAACACCAGCCGCGTACCCAAAAACAGAAGGCTGCAGTGAAAGCGGCCATCAAAAAGCTTGAAGCCGGAGAGAAACTTTTTGCTTTTCCCTCAGTTGTAGGGGGCAGACTCGTCGAATCCAAGGTTCATACCGATATCAACAATGATTCCCCCGGCCACGACTCCGATGAACATGATGAAATGAGCAGACAAGCTGGACACGAAGCTGAGAAACACAGCCATGATGAACATCAGCATGGGGATGAGCACGACCGCCACAGCGAATTTAAGGCCGAATATCACTTTGTATGCAAAAAGCCGGAAAAACTTGCGTACGTTGACGTTATGCTGTTTAGCATCTTTTCCGGCATTGAACACATTGAGGTTCAGCTATTGACTGGCACCAAACAAACGGCGTTTGAACTGACCGCCACAAAAAAGAAAATTTTTTTTAAAAATTAGATCCCAGCCTTCATAAATGGTTGCCTAATATTCGAATGAAAATGCCAAATAAAAATAATCCCGACTTGGCAATTGATGTATCAGGTCTGTGCTTATCATTGAAAAGCCGAACCTTTGACTATCTCATATCAGTAGTTTCAAGAATCCTGAATTTTAATTGAAAAAATCCATTGATTAAGATATACGGGATCAATTGGGTTTGTCATTTATCATAAGCATATAAAATAATTAGAAAAGGAGATTTATCATGGCGATTTGTCACGAAATGAAGGAAGGTGATGTATTTTTTTGTGAATTGTGTGGGTTAGAATTAAGAGTTGAAAAAACCTGTAGTTGCGGAACTGGTGAGGATGCTTGTTCGGTGCCCCTTCAATGCTGTGGGCAGGATATGACAAAGAAGTCGTAGGAATCATCGATCCCAATGATTCTCTATAAAAACCAAACTGCCATGAAAGCGGAGGATGAAATTTCTTCCGCTTTTTCATTGTGTAACCCACAGGGCCTCATTGTTTGGGGTAAGCGCCATGTTCGCCCCTTCAGATGGCTGTCTTCCCTGAGCTCGAACTGCTTTACCAGCGGGTGATGTGGGGAGGAAGCTGAATACAAACGCTGGCTTTACATAAAGGAAGCGCAGAGAAGGCGTTCATATCGGATGAGGAGGCGTTTATTACTGAGGGCCATTTTCAAAGGGAAATGATGTCACTCACGATAGAAGGAATAATTATTACAACCAAATATCTTTTAACCATCGCAAACATTTTCTAAAACTGCAAATGCAGATCCAACATACGTGTAGTTTTGAAATTTTGAAAAACCTGCGATATTCATTTTACATCACAGATACTAAATCATGCTATCCGTGGTTTTATCTTAGGGTATGCAATCCACACTTTGGCTGGTGTGTGGGTTGCGGCTATAAATCTAACCCTCTGTAAAAATTTACATTCCTTTCGCTAATCTCAAATATTTAATGCCCCTCTAAAAATTCGATACAGGCACGTAGTATAAAGTTATTACGAAACTAAATTTTTGTATATTTGTCATTGTAATCCACAATCTGAAAATTCTTGCGATATTCGTTTCGTATCTGTAAGATTGCCAAAATGCATGTATTCCAATGTATCAACACCCCACCTTTTACGGATTGGCTCAGGCTACTAATCTTCAAGGTTGAGAGGATAGATCATGCCTGACATAGACTACTTTGTACAGATGGCGTACGTATCCAATCCTTTGAGAGAGCCTATCCTTCGTTCCGCGATCCAAGCACTGCAGTTTCCCTTGGGGGGCCGGGGGCTGGATGCAGGATGTGGCATCGGCTTTCAGGCCTTGTTGTTGGCAGAGACCGTGGGACCTGTGGGACATATCACCGGTCTTGATTTGTCCCCTGAGGTCCTGGTTTACGCAAAGGACATGGCGAAGAAGGCTGGCTTGTCGGAGAGGATTTCCTTCCGAGAAGGAGACGTAAACAAGCTTCCCTTCGATGATGATACCTTCGATTGGGCATGGAGTGTGGATTGCGTGGGATATG
>JASFIU010000190.1:0-8273 GCA_050122495.1 Desulfobacterales bacterium
CTTTGCTCGAAGGTAATGCTGATCGATAAACTCAGGGGATAATACTGGGCAAAGGTTCTTCCCAGATATCCGGATAAGATTAACACACCTTTGTCATGGGTACTGCCGCTTAAATCCGCTTCGCGTTCGATATTGACGACACCCTGTTTTCCCAGATAGGTTTCGGCCGTAATTCGTGCCGGGCGGCCAAATGAGAATTCGCCGATCTGATAAACGGCCAGGGCGTTGACCTGCCCGATCACCTCGCCGCGAACATCGATCATTATGGTATTATCCAAATAGGATTCATGCATTTTTTGTTCGTACAGGTTATAGCGGAATCGATATTCGTTGAAGGCCTTAAAGACAAATTTGTCGGTTACCTGCCGGGCATTATGCTTACGGGCCCAGTAGTCGGCCTCCTTTAAAACGCCCAGCAGGGGGCCAAACCGAATGGACAGTTTATTTTTGTTGGAAACATATTTTTCGCCGTATTCTACGATGGCCGCGACGGCTTTGGCAGTGAATGGCAGGAGATTTTCTTCGCCGCAGACCCGCGCGATGAAACGGGCATATTGCTGAATGGTGCCCCGGGTCATGTCGACTTCAGAGTCGAAATCGGCCCGGACCTTAAAAATCTTATTGAATCTGGGGTCTTCGTTCTGAATAATTTCAAAGGCTTCATAGCTGCCCAGTAATATCACTTTGACATCCAGCGGAATCGGTTCCGGCTTGAGCGAAGTGGTGGCAAAACCGGTTTCTTCGGGGATGTCTTCGATTTGAAGACATTTGGTCCGCAGGGTTCTCTTGAGGGCTTCCCAGACATAAGGGTTCATAATAACGGCATCGATCTCCATAATCAGGAAGCCGCCGTTGGCGTTTAGAATAGAGCCGGCCTGCACCATGGTAAAGTCCGTGTTTATGGTTCCCATAAACGCACGCTTCTCGATGCGGCCGAAGACATTGTAATACGTTGGATTGGATTCAAAAATTACCGGTGCACCCCGGGTGGACTCCTGGTCAACCAATACGTTTACTTTATATTGCTGGAATGAAGATGCAGCGTTTTGTGGTGCCTGGCCCTGGCTCTGGGATTCGGTTTTATCCGGCGGGATAAACAAATTGAAATTTTCGACGATGTGTTCCTGAACGGCATTGAGGTGTGCGACAATATCTTCGCTGACTTTAAATTCCTTTCTGAGCGGATCTAAACGTTTCTTTACCACCGACAGAGCGTACTGATCCATCAGCTTTTCGATATCCGCAAGCAGGGCCTGGTTGTTTTTATCCACTTCCAGGGCGGTTGATTCAATTTTAGACTGAATCGAACGCAGATTTTCCTCGATTTCTGATTTTACTTTTGCGGGTAAGTTATTAAAATCTTCCGGTGTAATCGGTTGGCCGTCAACTATCGGAATGGTTTGAAAATCTTCTTCGGTTTGTTCGATTTGCAGATTTCTTTTAGCGGCAAAGATTTCGAGGTGCTCGTACAATTCATTCTGCCGGCCGGCATATTTACTCCTTATTTTGGACAGTTTTTTTAAATAGGTTTCATTTTCAAATACTTCCGGCAGTTCTTTTTTCAACCGATCGATCGTCCGGTTCATTTTTTTGCTGAATCGAATCGCATTTTTGGGGGGAACGGCGATGGCTTTGGGGCGGAATTCATCCTTGAAATTATTGACCAGGCACCATTCGTTGGGCGTGGGTAATGTTTTGGCATGTTTGGTCACCAGATCCCTGACGATGGTCGATTTGCCCGTACCGGCCAGACCGGTAACGAAAATATTGTAGCCGGGGTCATTCATGTTGAGGCCGAAATCAATGGCCTCAACGGCGCGTTCCTGCCCGATAACGGTGTCCAATGGCTTGACTTCAGACGTGTTCCTAAATTTGAAGATCTTCGGGTCACAAACCCGTCTTAAATCCGAGATTT
The DNA here is from genome assembly GCA_050122495.1 of Desulfobacterales bacterium. GTDB lineage: Bacteria > Desulfobacterota > Desulfobacteria > Desulfobacterales > JAHEIW01 > JAHEIW01. Next base: position 1,916 of record JASFIU010000190.1, read on the forward strand.
TCAACTCGAACTTCTTCAGCATAATTCTCTCCTCTTCAGAAGTAAAACCTTCAATTTCTTCACATTATTTAGCTTTTAACATCAAGCATTTTGTATGCTTTTAGAATTGGTATTAAAGCCCCAGATTGTGTTCGAGGGCAAGGCGCGATTCGTTTCAACAGCGGAGCGTACACGTAAGTACGTGAGCATTTTGAAGCGGATCGCAACGCGGCCATCGGACATAAGATGGGGCTTTAATACCAATTCTATAGTATATCAGGGTAAGCTATGTTTTACAATTTCCGTACCTCGTTTATGTCCTCTCAAAATCACTTTCCTTTTAAATACTTTTTAAAACACCGGGCCGTATGGGATTTGGCGGTATGTTTTAAAAGCTCTTTTGGGGATCCGGATGCCACCACCCGTCCCCCGTCGTCACCGCCTTCCGGTCCCAGATCGATAATATAATCGGCCTCCTTAATAATTTCCATGTTATGCTCGATGATGGTCACGGTGTTGCCTTCATCGACCAGGGCCTGGAGAACGCCGATCAAACGCTGGATATCGGCCAGATGCAAACCCGTGGTCGGTTCGTCTAAGATATACAGGGTGTGCCCGTTTGATGATTTAACCAGTTGCTTGGCCAGCTTTATGCGCTGAGCCTCGCCGCCGGACAGGGTGGGGCTGGGTTGTCCCAGGCACAGGTATCCCAGACCGACGTCACAGACAAACTGGACGGCGCGCCGGATCGAAGGTATGGCCGCAAAAAACCGAACCGCCTCGGCAAATGTCATTTCGAGGACATCGGCGATATTTTTGCCTTTATATTGTACGGCCAGGGTTTCCTTGTTATAGCGTCGGCCCCGGCACACTTCGCAGGGAACGTATACATCCGGTAAAAAACTCATCGCCACCTTGGGCCGACCCTGACCCTTGCAGGCCTCGCAACGGCCCTCGGCCACATTGAACGAAAAACGGCCGGGTTTGTAGCCCCGGGCCCGGGCAGCCGGCGTCATCGAAAATAATTTGCGGATATCGGCTAAAAAGCCGACATAGGATGCCGGAACCGATCGCGGTGTACGGCCGATCGGGCTGTGGTCCACTTCCAGCACCCGCTGTAATCGGTCCCAGCCTTTGATGTCTTTACACGCACCGGCAGGATATCTTTTCTTCAGCAACCGGTTGCGTAATCCCTTATAGAGGGTTTCTTTTAACAGCGAAGATTTTCCCGAACCCGATACACCGGTGACGCAAATCAGACGGCCAAGGGGAAAATCCACCCGGATCTTTTTCAGATTGTGGGTGCTGGCACCGACAACTGTTAGCCTGGGAATCCGGCTGCAGGGTCTCAGATGGGATGAAATCTTTTTGGGATGCCCGTCGATCAGCGCCCCGGTAACCGACGCACTGATCTTTTTGAGGTCGGACAGCGCCCCGCTGGCGACGACCCGCCCGCCGTCCTGGCCCGCGCCGGGTCCCAGGTCGATGATCGTGTCCGCTGCGCGAATGGTTTCTTCGTCATGCTCGACGACCAGAATACTGTTGCCGCGATTGCGCAGGATTTGGAGCGCATCGATCAAAATGCGGTTGTCACGGGCATGCAGCCCGATGGTGGGCTCGTCCAGGATATAACAAACTCCGGTGAGATTGGACCCCAGCTGGGCGGCCAGACGAACCCGCTGGGCTTCCCCGCCGGAAAGGGTGTCACCGCTGCGGGCCAGGGAAAGATAGGACAAACCCAGGTGATTCAGCAAAGACAGCCGGCTCAGTATTTCGGCAACGACCGGTTCGGCTATGGGCTTTTCGTGCGCATTGAACTTCAAGGTTTTAATGACATCAAATACATCCCGGGCCGGTTGCTGCACCAGGTCCCAGATGGAATGACCACCGACCTTTACCGCCAGCGCCTGGGGCTTCAGACGGCTTCCGCCGCACTGGCGGCATGGGGTGTAGGTGGTCGGTTCTTCATCCTGGGTGTGGCCGTGGGCGCCCAGTCCACCGCACCGGGGGCAGGCGCCCTGTTTGCTGTTGAAGGAAAACAGCCGCGGATCGAGCTGCTCCAGACCGACACCACAGGTCGGACAGACACCGGACAGGCTGAAGACTTCTTCATTGCCGCGGCGATCCAAAATAAGGAGACTGCCGCTGCCTTCCTGCAGGGCTTTCGTGATCAGCCGGTCGAGATTTTTTGAAGGCAGATTTCCGATGACCAGCTCGATGGTGTGCTCGTGATAACGGCTCAATGCCATGCCTTCTTTAAGAATGCTGATTTTGCCATCGATGCGGGCCTTTTTAAATCCTTGTTTGTGCGCTCTGGAAAGCACTTCTTTGTGGAAGCCTTTGCGTCCGAAAACCTTGGTCGCCAATACGGTGGCCGGCTTTTTTGAATAGCGTTTATCAATCTGTTTGACGATCGCTTCGCGGGTTTGGGCGGTCAGCCGGCGCCCGCATCCGGTGCAATGCTGGCTGCCCAGCTTGCTGAACAAAAGTCTAAGAAAATGATAAATTTCCGTCAGGGTGGCCACGGTCGAGCGCCGGCTGGAATGACTGACGCGTTGTTCGATGGCCACGGTCGGGGCCAGCCCGGTGACCAGATCCACATCCGGGCGTTCTAAAATTTTCATATACTGGCGAACATAGGGGGCTAAGCTTTCCAGGTAGCGCCGCTGGCCTTCCGCAAAAAGAATGTCGAAAGCCAATGTGGATTTGCCGGATCCCGAAACGCCGGTCAGCACCACCAGTTCGTTCTGGGGAACCTTCAGGTCGACATCCTGTAAATTATGCTCGCGCGCACCCTTCAGGGTGATGGCGCCCGCCTGCGGTGCTGCCGAAAAGCCGGAAATCGCCTCGGCCACCCCGCGGGTAACTGCCCTTTTTTGTTTCAAACGGCCCTTGCCTTCCAGGTAGGCCTTTAAGAACCGTCCGGTGTGCGATAATTTTTTTTGCGCAATTTTTTCCGGAGGCCCACTGGCAACCAGGCGGCCGCCGTCATCCCCGCCTTCGGGCCCCAGATCAATGACCCAGTCTGCGGTCTTGACCACATCCATGTTGTGTTCGATGACCAAAACCGTATTCCCGCTATCCACCAGACGCTGCAGGGCGGTCAGCAGCTTGCCGATGTCATCAAAATGCAGACCGGTGGTGGGCTCGTCAAAGATAAACAGTTTGGGGGCCGCGCCTTTGCCATTGAGCTTCACGTGGCGGGATAATTTCAGGCGCTGGGCCTCGCCGCCGGAGAGCGTATTGATGGGCTGACCCAGGCGAATGTAGCTCAGCCCGACGTCTGCCAGCGGCTGTAAGGCCGCCAAAATTTGATTCTGATCTTGAAAAAATTCAAGCGCCTGATTGACCGTCAGGTCCAAAATAGCATGTATGTTTTTTTCTTTATAGGCAATATCCAGCACCGCGGCCCTAAAGCGTTTGCCTTTGCAATCGGGGCAGGTGATGTACACATCGGAAAGAAATTGCATTTCAACCTTTTCAAATCCCTCTCCTTTGCAGGTCTCACAGCGCCCACCGGCGACATTGAATGAAAAATAACCCGGCCCAAAACCTTTTGCCCGGGCTGCATCGGTGGCGGCCAGCAATTGTCGGATGGGGCCGAGCGCTTTGGTGTAGGTCAAGGCATTGGCTCTTGGCGTCCGGCCGATGGAGCGTTGATCAACCAGGACCACATCATCGATATGATCGATTCCCGTCAGGTTTTTATGCCGGCCGGGGCGTCCCCGGGGATCACCCAGAGCGCGTTTGGCCGCTTTGTAAAGAATCTCTTCGGCCAGGGTGGATTTACCCGAGCCGGATACGCCCGTCAGGCAGACAAACAGCCCCAGGGGTATGCGGACCTCGATATCTTTTAAATTATTTTCGGCCGCATCCTGAATGCGGATCCATTGGTCTTTTTGAGGCCGCCGCCGCTTTTTTCTCAAAGGAATGCGGCGTTGGCCTTTTAAATACTTGCCGGTCAGGGAGCCGTTGACACGGCTGGTGGGGCCGAAATACATGACCTCGCCGCCCTTTTCTCCGGCCCGGGGTCCTAAATCCAGCAAAAAATCGCTTTCACGTATGATCTCAGGATCATGTTCGACAACCACCACCGTATTGGACAGGTTGCGAAGCCCTTTTAAAATGCGAATCAGCCGATGATTGTCGCGCGGATGAAGACCGATACTGGGCTCATCCAGCACATACAACGTATTGACCAGAGATGATCCCAGGGCCGAGGCCAATGCCACCCGTTGGACTTCACCGCCGGAAAGGGTGCGCGATTGGCGATCAAGGGTCAGGTAGCCCAGGCCCACGTCCTTGAGGTAAGCCAGCCGGCTGCGAACTTCTTCTAGCACCAAAAGGCTGGCTTCGTCCTGGGGAAGAATCCTCAGGGTGTTAAAAAAATCAATGGCCTGATTCACATTGCATTCGTATACCTGGGCGATGGTGCGGCCTGCCAGCCGGTAAAGCAGGGTTTCGTCTTTGAACCGCGCGCCGTTGCAGTCCGGACAAATGTCATAGCTGCGGTAGCGCGAAAGAAATACCCGCACCCGCATCTTATAGGTCCTGGTTTCCAACCAGCGAAAAAAGCCGGCAATGCCGTAATAGGTTGAAGTCCCCTCGATAATCGCGTTTTTGTGCGCCTTCTTTAATCGTTTAAAGGGAATGCGGGTTGGAATTCGGCGGCGCCGGCAAAAATCCATCAGGTCATCAAACTCCATGCGCCCGTCTTCATAGGATCCAAAGGGCTTAACGGCACCTTCTTCCAGGGTGCGGGAGTTATCCGGAATAATCAGATCCAGATCGATCCCGATGGTACGCCCGAATCCCCGGCAGGTATCGCAGGCGCCCAAAGGGCTGTTAAACGAAAAGAGATTGGGCAGGGGTGTAATATATGGGATGCCGCAATCGGCGCATGCCAGTTGATTGCTGAAGGCATGGCGCTCGTCTGGCGGGATCCAGACATCCAGCCGGCCGCCGCCGAAGCGGTAGGCCAATTCAAGCGAATCCAGGATGCGTTGGCGGTCCCTGGATCGCAGGACCACGCGGTCGGCCAGAACCGGGATTTCGGTCTCCGTTTTACGGGGCTGCCATTCATCCAGGTGGGCGATTTGGCCTTTAAGATAAAGGCGGTCAAAGCCCATCTGCATCAGTATTTTGCGGACTTCATCATGGGAAGCCGCTTCCAGCCGGTATGGAAACGTAATAATCAGCTGAGTACCTTCCGGCCGAGCTTTTATGAAATTCCAGATGTTCGCCGGTGTTTCGGGTATGACCGGCTTGCCACAGGATTTGCAATGCAATTGTCCCAGGCGGGCATATAATAGTTTGACATAATCCGTAATTTCGGTCATGGTGCCCACAGTTGACCGCGATGTTCGCACCGGATCTTTGCGGTCGATCGCAATCGCCGGCGGGATGCCTTCGATTTTATCCACCCGGGGCCGATCCATGCGGTCCATAAATTGTCGGGCGTAAGGCGAAAACGTTTCTACATAGCGGCGCTGCCCTTCGGCATAGAGTGTATCAAAGGCCAGTGAGGATTTGCCGGAACCACTGACCCCGGTGACCACCGTAATGTGATTTAAGGGGATTTCGATATCGAGGTTTTTGAGGTTATGCTGACGGGCGCCTTTGACCCGAATCGTCTGGTTTTTCATTTCTTTTCCTGAAAGAATGCCGGATTTTTTTTAAATGACAGCTGGATATTTTGGAATTTGACATTAGTTTATAAAACATAATTCTTTTTTGACCGGAGACAAAATTTTTTTATTGCCCCTGGTTTAGTGGTACAAGGGGCTGTTTTTTTTTGAAAAATTGTCATAACTGCGGATCGATTAAACCCGTACCTGAAATCGCCCGAGGTTTTAATGCTAGAAATCAAGGTGTTTACCAACATGCGGAAGCAAGTTTCAATAAAAAAAATAAGAGCATTTATGCAAACAGGCTGCCGGCACTTTCTGATCATTTTTATTCTGTTGACTGCGGTCGCGACGGCCTCCGCTGAAGACAGCCTCACTGAAATCAAAACACCGGATCGTTTGTCGCCGGACCTGGTGCATTTATTAAATCTGGCCGACCCGCATCAGCAAGGATCCTTTGACCCCGCAAAGATCAGGAACCTGTTGGATTATATCGAAAAACCCAAAGACGCCAATGCGCTTTACGTTGTGGCCCCCCAACTCGGATCTTCATCGGCTTACCATGAATTTGATCTTCGCCAAAACCTTGAGCACATTCTCAAATATTCATTCAACCCGGATGTGCCCGGCTATCTAACGACGCCTTCTTCCATCCGCTTGTCGCAATGGAAGCAGGTGCAGGGTTCCGGCGACCGGTTGCCGGTTTTGTGGGATGTCCTCGATACGCTGGACGAACCGATTATTCTAAAAGG
>JASFIU010000191.1:0-8233 GCA_050122495.1 Desulfobacterales bacterium
TTTCGGGCCTTCGCCGCGCCGAAGCGGCTACGGCCGCGCAGGCGGGTGTCAGGTGTCAGAATTGAACGCTATGAAATTCCGCCGGGTCGAATGGTGAACACTGAAACCTGACACTTGACACCTATCTGTTCCTGACACCTGAACACTGAAACCTGAAACCTATTAGGCCGGCAGGCCTAATTACTTAGGACCATCATCCACCAGATCATCATCGCCTGCGGCGGGCTCCATTAGTTTTGCCGAATCGGTCTGGGGCAGTTCCTGGACCTTACTCAATTTACGCTCGATGACCCGGGTGCGTGTTTCGGCTTGATCAATCGTGTTGCTGGCTTCCTGAAGCTTCTTTTTGGTTTTTGCCAGCACCTCGCCAAACTTGCCGAACTGCGTTTTTACCGCCCCCAGCAGTTCCCATACCTCGCTGGATCGCTTTTCAATGGCCAGGGTGCGAAAACCCATCTGAAGACTGTTGAGCAGGGCCGCCAAGGTTGTGGGACCGGTTACCACGATACGATAATCCCTTTGCAGATTATCGCACAAACCCGGTCGCCTTAAAACTTCGGCATACAAACCCTCCACCGGCAGAAACATAATGCCAAAATCGGTGGTATGGGGCGGGTCGATATATTTTTCCCGTATGGCCTTGGCTTCGGCTTTTATACGGATTTCCAGGTTTTTGACCGATTTTTCCGCCAGAACCTTATCGGCTGCTTCCTGGGCATCCAGCAGGCGCTGGTAATCCTCCTGGGGAAATTTGGAATCAATCGGCAGCCAGACGATCTTTTCTTTATGAGAATCCTGACCCGGCAATTTGATGGCAAACTCCACCCGCTCACTGCTGGCTTTCTTGGTGGCCACATTGACCTCGTATTGGTCCGGTGTCAATATTTGTTCCAGAATATGACTGAGCCGAATTTCGCCCCATGTTCCCCGGGTCTTGACATTGGTCAACACTTTTTTAAGATCTCCCACGCCGGTGGCCAGGCTTCGCATTTCACCCAGGCCTTTGTAAACCTGCTCAAGGCGTTCACTCACCTGCTTGAACGAGTCTGCCAGCCGTTTTTCAAGGGTCGACTGCAGCTTTTCGTCGACAACCGCGCGCATCTGTTCCAGTCTGCGGCTGTTGTCCTCCTGCAGCGTTCGCAGTTGCGTTTCAACCGTATTTCGCATGGTTTCAAGTTTTTCTTGATTGAGCCGGGTCATCTCCAGCAGCTGTCTGGAAAAGCTGTCGAGCTGATCTTTTTGCATGCCGGCGATCTCGCGCAGCTGCTTGAGCTGGGAATCACTGCTAAATTTCAAGGTGCTGCCGATCTCCTCCCGGGCCAGTCGGGCACTTCCGGCCGATTCCTGACGGTTGCGCCCGAACTCATCTCTAACCATTCGTTCCGTAAGGGCCTCCTGTTTTTTCAGGGTTTCAAAAAAATCCTGGGATTTAATCTCCCGGCGTCGAACCAAAATAATGAGCAGGACAAGTACCACGGCTAAAATCAGACCGACCAGCAGAATAAGTAAATTCGTCAAACCGACCTGGGCGAAAATGGTTTGCAAATAGGGCATCGCGTGATATGGACCTCTCTGTTTAAAACCAGGTTTGGGGGAATGTAGCCTTTCGTTGAATCTGAATGCTGAATTTGCGCATTTTTATTTAACGGTTCTATCGCTTTATCAAAAGGGCATATCCTTGCGCAATGGAAAATAACATGCTATTGAAATGGGCCGAACTCGCCGGTTGCGAAACTGCCAAAATTGACTTCAAAAGACTTGGATCCAAACCCAGCGACAATACGGCATTGCCCTCATTGCAATGGTTCGGCTGACCCGGTGTCGGCACTTGTGCCGGATACCATTAAAAGCTATTTTATTTCAAATAGTTATGATCCAAACCGTTCCTCTGGGCTCAGGGGATTATAGAAAAAAACAGTCTAGGACGTCAAGCTTTCCAGCGAGGCCACCCATGCAGCCCCTGTTTTCACCCTTTTCGATCAAAGATATTCAGCTTAAAAACAGAATTGTCATGCCCGGTCTGGCCTCCTTTTTGATCGGAAATGGCGGTTCTATCACCGAATCCACCGTTGAGCATTACCGCAGACGGGCGGCCGGCGGCCCGGCGATGGTCATAATGGAAGCCTGTGCAGTTTCACCCGAAGGATTGGTTTCTGAAAATCAGGCAAGGATTTATGACGATCGTCTTATCGATGGGCTCTCAAAGGTCGCTGCGGTAATGAAATCGGAAGGATCCGTCCCGGCAATTCAAATCCACCACGGCGGACGTCAGACTTCGATTAAGATCATAAAGCGCAAACCCCTGGCACCTTCTCCGATACCCTGCCCGACCATCCGCGGCGATGTCGAGCCCCTGACAATCGATGGGATTCATGAACTCGTTCAAAAATTCGCTGATGCGGCCGAGCGCGCCAAACAGGCGGGATTCGAGCTCATCGAAATTCATGGCGCCCATGGGTATCTTTTAAATCAGTTTTTATCAAAAGTGAGCAATATCCGCGAAGATGAATACGGTGGGGACACGGTCGGCCGGACCCGATTTGCAATCGAGATTGTCGAGGAGATTCGTCGGCGGGTGGGACCGCAATTTCCGCTTTCGTTTAAAATCAGTGCTCAGGAATTTTTGCCCGATGGCCTGACCGTAACCGAAAGCATTGAAATATTGAAACTTCTGATTACAGCCGGCATTGATGTGGTTCAGGTCTCGGCCGGTAATGATGTTACGGCAGAATGGATCTGCCAACCCATGTTTATGAAAAAGGCCTGCCTGGCCGACTCCGCCGCCCTGATCAAAAAGGCCTTAAACATCCCGGTCATGGCGGTTGGCCGCATCAACGATCCGATAGTCGCCAATGAAGTTTTATCAAAAGAGCAGGCTGACCTGGTGTGCATTGGTCGCGGGCTTCTAGCAGATCCGGAGATGCCCCAAAAAGCCAGGGAAGGACGCCTGGATGAAATCCGGACCTGCATCGCCTGCAACACCTGTATGGAAGCCATATTTCGAAAAGGCCGCATCGAATGTCTGGTCAACCCCATGTTGGGCCGGGAAAAGGAAATGGCATTCGTGCCCACTCGGAAACCCAGGAAAATCATGGTGGTGGGTGGCGGCCCCGGCGGTTTGAATTTGGCCTGGGTGGCGGCCAAGCGCGGCCATGAAGTCCACGTTTTTGAAAAGCGGAACTCGCTGGGGGGACAATTGCTTTCCGGCAGCATACCGATGCATAAGAAAGAATTGAACAGCCTGATCAAATTTCAGGAGAAACAAATCGAGAAATTCGGCGTGCGCTGTCATCTCAACCATGCGGTCAAAATCAACGACATCCAGGCTCTCGATCCGGATGTGGTCGTATTGGCCACCGGATCACTACCGGCGATTCCGCCGGTGGAAGGCAACAACAGCAAAATTACCCTGACCTATGCAGATGTATTAAACGGAATACCACCGACCTTTAAGGAAGCGGTGGTTATCGGCGGAGGGGCGACCGGTCTGGAAATAGCCCTTTACCTGGCTGGATATGGCTGTCAGGTTAGTATTGTGGAAATGCTTGCCCGTGTCGGGGGCGATCTTGAAGCCATGACCAAAAGGATTTTGCTCCGCAAACTCAATGAGCACAACGTAAAAATAATGACAGAAACCAAACTGATAAAAGTTGAAAGCGCCGGTGCAGCTGTGATCTGCAATGATGGCACGGAGCTGGTAGTTGAGGCCGAAAGGGTGATATTCGCGACCGGCACCCGGCCATATAACCATCTCTATGAGAAGGTCAAATCCCTCGGGTACGAGACCCACCAGATCGGTGACTGCCTGAAAACCCGCAATGCCAAGGCGGCAATCTATGAGAGCGCTGTCCTCGGCCGCCGCCTCTAGGCTAATTCCTCATAAATATATAACAACAGTCACGCAACATTTAAATCCAGTTGAACTTCTTATTAGGGATAAGGTTTCAGTGTTCAGGTGTCAGGTGTCAGCGGGCAAATTTAGGAATTGCAAATTCCTCAATCATTGAATCCTGACACCTGACACCCGAAACCTGAAACCTATTAATTGTTGACACCTACGAAAGGACCGTGTTTTGAAAATTACTGGCAGGGCACAGCTCTAGGTGGCTTTTTTATACTGCCGGTACAAGCCTCGAAATTGATGATAGGTCAACCCTAAAATTCGAGCGGCTTTCTTTTGATTGTATTTTGCTTTACGCAGCGCCGCTTCCAGCATCTTGACCTTCAGATCCCATACGGCTTCCTTAAGCGGTTGGTTCGGCAGCAGGTTCGAATCAGCAGGCGCCATTTCAGTTACAGGGGTCTTTTGAGACACGGGAAGTGCGGTACTTTCATAGGGTGAATGAAATGGGTGAATATCGATATCGGTAATCGTTACGGCATCCGACCGATAGACCGCGCGTTCGATCACATTTTTCAGCTCACGGATATTTCCGGGCCACGGGTGTTTTTCCAGGGCTTCGATGGCATCATCACTGAATACCGGAATTTCATCCCGTCCCAGCTCCAGAGCCATCCTTCCGGCAAAGTGCGCGGCCAGCAGGACAATATCTTCTTTGCGCTGCCTGAGCGGCGGCAGAAATAAAACTTCAAAAGAAAGTCGATCCAGCAGATCCTGTTTGAAACGGTTTTGACGGGCCAAGTCGTTTAGGTCGGCATTGGTGGCGGCAATAATGCGCACATCCACCTCTATGCTCTCGGAACTGCCAACCCGCTCGAACACATTGTATTCCACCACCCGCAAAATTTTTTCCTGAACTTCCAGCGGGATATTTCCGATTTCATCTAAAAACAGGGTCCCGCGATCAGCGGACTCAAACCGGCCGAATCGCCGCTGCAGCGCGCCGGTAAAGGCGCCTTTTTCATAACCAAATAATTCAGACTCAATTAAAGAGGGTGACAGGGCCGCACAGTTCAGCGCGACCATCGGGGCCTGCCATCGATTCGACAGATAGTGCAGCCGTGCCGCGGCCAATTCTTTTCCCGTTCCTCTCTCCCCGATTAACAGTACCGGGCGATTAATCGGCGCCACCCGTGACAGCCGCTCCTGAAAATCCAGAAACGGCTCCGATTGACCCAGGGCTTCGGTGACAACCGTCGAGGTCCCGGAACCCAGGCGTTTTTGCCTTAGATCACTTGATTGATTCATGGCCTATTTCACTCATATTTAACTTATTATACCATATATTAGCTATTTTTACCAATATGTCAAGTCCCTATTTTAAAAATGATTTAATATAATATCAGTATGTTATATCCAATTTTAAAATTGGCACGCTTAATGCTGAACAGGAAGTTATGGGTTATTTGTTATTAGTGAATAGTTCGAGGGGTATGAAATTCGGTTTTTGTATTCTTTAATTCCGTTAAATGTCGAAAGCCAATGTTTGCTTAGAGTCAAATTCTAATAACGAATAACAGATAACAAATAACACCGAATTGAGCTTCTTGGGCTCAATTCGAACGGGAGGTCATCATGGGTATTTTTACACGCTTTCGCGACATCATTAGTTCCAATATCAATGCAATTCTTGATAAAGCGGAAGATCCGGAAAAATTGATCAAACTGATGATCAGAGAAATGGAAGATACGCTGGTGGAAATCAAGGCCGCCTGTGCCGGAGCGATGGCCAGCAGCAAAAAAGTTCAACGCCAGCTGGACACCTTACATGAGCGCATCCGGTACTGGGAAGAAAAGGCTGAGATTGCGGTTAAAAAAGGCCGGGATAATCTGGCCCGCGAAGCCCTGGTTGAAAAACGCCGCTATACCCATCATGGTGATGGCCTTGAAAACGAGCTCAGCGAACATAATCTTCTTATTGAACAATATCAGGATCATATCCGCCAGCTGGAGGATAAGTTAAAATCCGCCCGCGACAAACAGCGTTTACTTGTCCAGCGGCATATTCATGCCAATCGGAAAAGACGGGCCCAGGAAGAGATTCGACGGGTGGACAGCTCTGAAGCCATGCTGAAATTTGATGAACTGGAGAATCGCATCGAACGCATGGAAGCCGAAGCCGATCTGGTTAATTTTGGGAAAAAGACCGCCTTGGAAGCTGAATTCGAAACCCTGGGCGTGGATGATGAAATCGAAAAAGAATTGCAGGCGCTGAAAAAACCGGAAGCAAAATCGGACGAGACCCGATCTGGCGATTAAAAACCAGCTTGCTCGCAATCGTATATAGATAAGATTTTTATTGATCCGCATAATCGGATAATCTTATAACCAGATCAAGGATTAAAGCGCATTGCAATCAACATTAAAATTATTCAAGAAGTGGTTTCAAAACCTCAGATCAGGGCCAAGGGCCCCGCTAAGCGGGATTACATATCTGATCAAACAGATTAAGGTATGCATCAAGGCGACCCAAGAATTGATAACGGAGCGTACACGGAGTACGTGAGTATTTCAATTCATGGGACAACGCAGCCATTGGGGCCTTTTGAGCTCCTTAGATTCAGTTTCAAATAGATGCGAAATCCCGCCTCATTTTAGCGGGGAGATGGGGTTTTGAAACCACTTCTAATGAAGCCAAGGGAAAACCCAAAATGAAAGAAGTATTGATCGTAGCCATTGTATTCGGAAGCATCGTGCTTGCGCTGGCCATCATCCCGGGGGCGATTCTTTTGGCCATCAAATTTTTCCGCGGCGGCCAAACCGCAGGCGATCAAGCTGAGGAAACGAAATTGATCCAGGAAATATATACGTCACTTTCGCGCATGGAAGAGCGCGTCGAGGCTTTGGAGACCATCCTGCTGGATCAAGAAGGACGCAAAAGCGCAAAAGAAAGGAAACCAGGCCATGAATAGGTATACCCGACTTTCCCGCAACGGAATCTACCGCTCACGCAGCGGCATGATTTTAGGAGTGTGTAAAGGGCTGGCAAAACATTTTGATTTTTCAGTTTTCTGGACCCGGGTGATTGCCTTGATTCTTTTATGTGTCGCCGGCTTCTTCCCGGCAATCGGGTTGTACCTGCTGGGCGCCCTACTGATGAAGCCCGAACCGGTCATTCCGGTTCGCAACTCAGCCGAAAAGGAATTTTATGACAGCTACACGTACTCGCGGCAGGGTGCCTTGCAACGCTTAAAGAGGAGATATGAAAACCTGCAGCGGCGCATCCAGCGCATGGAGCATATCGTTACCTCAGCCGAGTATGACTGGGAAAACCGTTTCAACGGTTAGCCCGTTACCGGTTTTGCCGGTTTAGCCAGTTAAACTAAAAATCAGATACCTTCCTTTTAACGGGCTAAACGGGCCCAACCGGCTCAACGGGCCCAACCGGTAACCTGGACTTATTGTTTTTCCAAAAGCTCGCCTATCAGATCGGTTGATTTGGCCACTCTCATCAGAGGATAAAGGGCATTGCGCCGGTAGGTTTCAAGCGTTTGCTGGTGTACTTGTTTAGGAGAGGCGGCCGAGCAGTCTTCAAGCAATACCGCCTCAAAATCATGGCATATCGCATCCATAACTGTGGTTAGGACACAAAAATGGGTCGTGATACCGCCAACGACACAGAGACCCACACCTTTCTCCCGTAGCCATTTTTCCAGACCGGTATGAAAAAAAGCCGAAAATCTGGGTTTTGGTAGCCACAGATCATCGGCCTGCATATTCAATTCATCCACGACCTCAGCGCCCTCGGTACCGGATAAGGAGTGCGGGTGCATGCGACCTTTGAAAATAAAATCTTCCTCATGGAATGCATCGGTGGCAAATACAATCGGCCAGTTTTGATCCCGAAACACATCAATTATTTTATTGAGGGGCTCGACCACCGCCCGGGCGAAAGGGGTAATCGGCAGATTGCGGCTTTCCGCAAAATTATCCTTAACCATATCGATGATTAAAAGTGCCGGGATTTTATGATCGTTTTTGTTCATTGAGAAATCCAGCTTTCCTGTTTTAGGCAGCGCTGTCGCGTTATAGTCGAGCACAACCAGCGTGTGTCAGAGGTTTAAAATCTCTCGTAAAGATACCAGGCGCTTTTTTCAATAAATTAATGTCTGTGGGACTTGGTGGTTTTGGGTCAGCAATAATTAAGTATGGATTGAAAGTCAACTTGAAACACGTTGATCCCAGGGGGAACTTTAAGGATGGTTAAGGCAAGCAAACCTCAATTTTGGGGCTGATTGCATGAAAATAGAACTGGAGTGGAAATGAACCTACAGCCTCAGTTGAGGTGAACAGGCGGGAAGAGGCGGTGTCCAGCGATCTAAAATTTAGAAA
>JASFIU010000192.1:0-8211 GCA_050122495.1 Desulfobacterales bacterium
TGCTGAGCTCTTGGTCACCGGATTTTATGAAGCAACAAATGACCGGATTTCGGTTGAACTACGCCTTTTTGACACGTTTAAGGCCCGTCGGGTTATCGGCAAAAAGTATACCGGCAGTAAATCGAATCAGCGAAGTATTATTCTTCGATTTTGCGGTGATGTCATTAATTATCTTACCGGCAGTCGCGGGGTTTTTGGGAGCCAAATCGCTTTTGTGTCTAATGGTACCGGAAATAAGGAGATCTATACCTGCGCTTTTGATGGATATAATCCCCGGCGATTAACAAACAATAACGCCATCACGCTGTTTCCAGCATGGTCATCTGACGGCAAATGGATGGCGTTTACTTCTTACAAAAACGGGAACCCCGATCTGTACATCAGAAATCTGGATCAGGGCCAGGAAAGGCGAATTTCAAAACAGGGAATTAATATCACGCCTGCCTGGGCGCCGAAAAAATTCGAACTGGCCGCAACACTGTCTTTTTCAGGTGACCAAGAAATTTATCTGTTGACGGGATCTGGGAAAATTATTAAAAGATTAACCAAAAGTCGGGGGATCGATGTAACGCCCAGTTGGTCACCCGACGGTAAAAAGTTCGCCTTTGTTTCCAACCGGTCCGGGAGCGCTCAAGTTTATATCAAAGATTTAGTTTCCGGCAAAGTCAGAAGGCTGACGTTTGAGGGGCGTAAAAATACCCAACCCAGTTGGTCCCCGCGCGGAGATAAAATTGCATATACCTCAGAAGTTAGCGGGGGGCATAATATCTATGTGATCGGGACAGACGGACAGGATCCGGTGCAATTAACCTATGAAACCAGGGATAATGAATCCGCTTCCTGGTCTCCGGATGGCAGTTTGATTGCCTTTAGCTCAAACCGCGATGGAACGTCTAGAATTTATGTGATGACTGCTTATGGCACCGACCAGCGGCGGTTACTTGTTCTGGCCGGTGAGCAGACAAACCCCAAGTGGTCAACGAACCATCAAAATAATTAAGTGATGTTCGAATGTGAAAGGAGGAGAAAAATGCAAAAGAAGATGTGGTTAATGATAGCGCTGCTACTGGTGATTCCAGGGTTGCTGTTCATGGCTGGCTGTCAGAAAAAAGCTGTAACCCAGGCCAAAGCCCCTGCGCCAGCACCGGCGCCGGCGCCGGCGCCGGCACCCGCACCAGCAAAGACGCCAACTCCGGTGACTCCGCCCGATACCAGTGGTATGATTATGGCGGAACATATTCATTTTGACTTTGACAAATCCATCCTGACCCCTGCTGCTCAGGACATTTTGATGAGACAAGCCGCATGGCTGCGGGCCAACCCTTCGGTCAGTGTGACCATTGAAGGCCATGCCGATGAACGCGGGACCAATGAATACAACCTCGCCCTGGGTGACAGACGTGCCGATAGCGCCAAAGCTTTTCTGGTGGATCTTGGCATTGCGGCCTCGCGTTTAACAACCATCAGTTACGGCGAAGAACGCCCGCTATGTATGCAGCAAAGCGAGGTATGCTGGGCGAAAAACCGACGGGGCCAATTTGTTGTAAATTAGGTCTATCTGGTATCCGAATAAAAACTGATTGTCTGCAATCGTGCAGATAGAGTTTGGCGATGATACCAACATTTGATACACTCATGATAAACAGCAAGCGCACGGCAGACGCTGCGCTTGCTGTTTATTGTGTCTACGCCCGCCTAAACGGCGGGTGTTTGTTTTAATGACGCAGTTATAAAACCTGTAAAATAAAGACGGCGGGGCAAAAATGAAAAAATGGGCTGTTTACCATATTATTTTGATGGGCCTGATTGGGGTATGGGGATGTGCCACCCAATCTGATGTGAATACGATCGACAACCGCCTTTCTGAAATGGAATTGCGTGATGCCGAGCGGCGCCAGCAACGGCAGGCACTTAAATCCGATATTGAAGTTCGCAACCAGCAGTTACGCAAACAGTCCGCCGGTTTGCGTGCGGTGCTTGAAGAGATGAATGAAGATATCCGGGTTCTCAGCGGCAGAATCGAGGAAATGGAATATTCGATCCAGCAGCAGCAACGCAAAGCAGAAGAATTAGAGCAAAAAAGACAAGAAAATTTGGATCGCTTAGAGCAGCGCATGAATCAAAATTCGGAGCAAATACGGGGGATGGAGCAGTATCTTAATTTAGAATCTACGAAAAAGCCGGTGGCGGTAGTAGCTCCGGGAGTTTCAGCAAAAAAGCCGCTTTCGGAAGACGAAATATATCGATCCGCCAAACAAGCCTTTGACCAGGGTGATTCTGAAGCTGCCCGCAAAGGTTTTCAAGAGTTCATTAAGCGATATCCCAAATCGAAAAATGCCGATAACGCTCAATTTTGGATCGGAGAGATTTACTATCGTGAAAAATGGTACGAAAAGGCGATTCTGGAATATCAGAATGTAATTGAAAAATACCCCCAAGGCAACAAAGTCCCGGCAGCTCTTTTGAAACAGGGTTTGGCATTTTCCAGTATCGGTGATAAAGCAAACGCTAAGCTAATTTTAGAAGAACTCAATCGAAAATACCCCAAGTCCAATGAAGCCAAAGTTGCCTCTGAGACGCTAAAGAAATTGAAATGAGTCTGGACAGGAATGGTTAAGATCATTGGCATAGATCCAGGCCTGGCGGCTACCGGCATCGGAATTGTCAGCGGGTTTGGGCCCAAGATCGAGAGCTATTCTTTCGGCAGTATTCACACTTCCAAAACCACTTCATTACCCGGCCGCCTCGATAAGATCTTTTCAAAAATCCTCCAGCTGCTGAGGAGTGAAAATCCGAATTTGATGGTTATCGAGGATGTCTATTCCCTGAACCGCTATCCAAAGTCGGGAATCGTTTTGGGTCAGGTGACCGGCGTTATCCAGTTGGCGGGATTTCATGCTGCCGTGCCGTCCATTGAAGTTCCGGTTAGAGAGGCCAAACAAATTCTGACCGGAAACGGCAATGCCGACAAAAAACAACTTGAAAAGGCGGTAAGACATCAATTAAACCATAAGATTCCTATCAAACCCGTACATGCATCTGATGCAATGGGCCTGGCGCTTATCGGGCTGTACCGGTATCAGGATCAAATTCGAATCAACACAAATAAGATGTAACAGAGGATTATCACGTTTAGATATGAACAATGGTAATTTTTAACTCTAATTGAGTGTCTCGCCTCCGGCGGGACTTGAGGAGCGGCTCTTCGAGCCTTGAGGAGCTCCGCCTCCGGCGGATTGAGGCTTAAGGCATAACGGTTAGATTTTTTGCCTCAAGCGTAGCGCTCCTAAAGTGAAAACACTCCTCGAGCGCAGCGCTCATTTAGCTGCGAAGCGACAGTGGAGCGATTACGTGATCGGTTATATCGAAGGTAAGATTCTCAAAAAGGAAAACGAACGGGTGTTGGTGCTCGCCAATCAGGTTGGGTATGAAATCTTACTGCCGGCCTTTGTAATGGAAGGTCTGGTGACCAAAAATGTGGGCGACGATATTGCGCTGTATATATTTTACCAACAAACCGATCGGCAACCCAAGCCTGTTTTAATTGGATTCAATCTGGAGGCCGAAAAGGAATTTTTTCAATTTTTCATCTCCGTTGAAGATATTGGTCCTCTGAAAGCCGTTAAGGCTTTGGGTGTTCCGGTTCGCGAAGTCGCGCGGGCTATAGAAAATCGCGATGTTCATAGCCTTACGCAACTCAAAGGCATCGGAGCGCGAACCGCGCAGAAGATCATTGCAACCCTGGAAGGCAAGATGGGCAAATTCGCCCTTATCCGTAAAGCCGAAAAAAAGGAAATTCCGGTTGCAGAAGATTTTTCAGAGCAGGTTTTACAGGTCCTTGTCAATCAACTCGGTCACCGGACGACCGACGCGAGGCGCATGATTAACAGTGCATTGAAACGCAATGATGCCATAAGGACGCCCGAGGAGCTTTTGGAAGAAGTCTACCGCGGCGAGCAAGCCTAGTCGTTACTCGTTATTGGTTATTCGTTATTTGTGAGGTACCGCTGCAAATGCCATGATGTCCTGGACATCTCGACGGTCCACAACCATGATAGACCCGCATGTAAGTCGTGCAATCCCTGGTGGCTGAATAATACGGTCATCTTATTATTCTAATAACCATTAACGAGTAACAAATAACAAATATTCTGGAGCCAACCATGAGTGATGATGTGATTAAATACGCCTCTGATAAACAGAACATTATCACCGGCGTATCACTGCCGGAGGACAACGATCCGGATATCTTGTCCTTGCGTCCGGAAAAACTCTCGGAATACGTCGGGCAGGAGGAGGTCGTTGAGACCCTAAAAATTGCAATCCAGGCGGCCATGCAGCGCAAAGAGCCTATCGATCATGTATTACTGCATGGCCCGCCCGGTCTCGGTAAAACAACCTTAGCCCATATCATCGCCAACGAAATGCAAGGAGATCTTACGGTTACCTCGGGCCCGGCCCTCGAAAAAGGCGGCGATCTGGTGGGGATACTCACCCATCTAGAAGATGGAGACATCTTATTCATCGACGAAATCCACCGAACCCCCAAGTCCGTCGAAGAATTTATGTATCCGGCCATGGAAGACTTTGCCATTGATTTTATTTTTGACAAAGGGATTCATGCCCGCAGTCATCGCTACCGGCTGAAGCGTTTTACCCTGGTCGGTGCCACCACCCGGGTCGGGCTGCTTTCGGCGCCCCTGCGCGATCGCTTCGTTATTTTTAGAAGCCTTGATTTCTACACCGAGGCGGATCTCGTAAAAATTGCCAAGCGTTCCGCTCAACTGCTGAAAGTGGAGATAGACGACCGGGGCGCCCTGGAACTAGCCAAACGCTCGCGCGGCACCCCGCGAATTGTCAATCGGCTCCTTAGACGGGTCCGGGATTTTAGCCAGGTTCGCGCCGATGGTGTTATCACCCGATCAACAGTCGAGGGTGCTTTGGAATTGGAAGGCGTTGATGAAAAAGGCCTGACCGATCTAGACCGTCGTTACCTTAAAACGGTCATCGAATTTTACACCGGCGGTCCCGTCGGCATCGAAGCGATTGCGGCTACGCTGCAAGAAGAATCCGATACGCTGGTGGATATCGTTGAACCGTATTTGCTAAAAATCGGCTTTATTTTACGCACATCATCCGGCAGAAAGGCTTCCGAGGCAGCTTATAAGCATCTGGGATTTCGAGTACAGGGTAAGCTATTTTCTTAAAGCCTTGGAGATAAAGAAAAACTGTTGCGCGTTACGTGTTGCGCGTTGCGTGTAGTAAAAAGAGGATTTTCATCTTTTAACCCGTAACCCGCAACTCGTAACCCGTAAGGCGGAGCCTGGCGATGTCCATAATTACCCTTTTAACGGATTTTGGCAGCGATGACGAATACGTCGGGGTGATGAAAGGCGTTATTCTTTCGAGATGTCCCTCGGTGTCGATTGTCGATATTACGCATCAGATAGATCCGCAGGATATTGCGCAGGCGGCCTATATGATTCCGGCATCTTACCGCTTTTTTCCGGCAGGCACGGTGCACCTTATCGTAGTCGATCCGGGCGTTGGGGGCCAACGTGACATTCTGGCCTTAAATCATGCGGGGCACGTTTTTATTGCACCCGACAATGGTGTTTTAACCCTTTTGATGAATCAAGAAAAATCTGATACGATTGTTCGTGTACATAACGCTGATTTTTTTCTCGAATCCGTTAGCGCCACATTTCACGGCCGGGATATTTTTGCCCCGATCGGCGCGCATATCGTCAATGGCACCGGCCTCGAGGAATTGGGAACAAAAATAGACGTCGCAGACACTGTCCATTTGACGGACTTGAATTGTCGGCGATCACCAGACGGCGAACTTGTTGGAAAGATCATATCGATCGATCGTTTCGGCAACCTGATTACCAACATTGATTCGAACAGCCTGACAACCCTGCGTCAGAACGATACTGACAATCGACTGCAGATTCACATCGGCACACACGTCATCTCCAATTTGACAGATACTTATGGGAGTGCAGCGCCGGGGTCAGAGCTGGCAATGATTGGTAGTCGCAACTATCTGGAAATTGCTATAAATTGCGGGAATGCCGAGCGTCATTTTAAAGCCCAAAAAGGAGATGCCGTAAGGGTTAAGATATTATGAATTTACATAAGCCAAAAAAATCAAAACATCCAGGGGCTTACCCGCGCTGGACACTATTATTCGTCGGCGATCACGGTGTCGTTCCCATAAAGCGGTTTAAAGCGGTTGCTATATCAACAGGGTTTTTATTTATAGTCGCGATCGTCGCTGTCGCCGTCCTTCTCTACATGTATAAAAGTGTCCTCGATGAAAATCAGGGATTTCGAAGCCGCATGGAAAATTTCCAAAAACGAATTGATAAATTGCGCCATGAAAAAGAAATCCTGATGGCACGATTGGTGTTAGCCGAATCAAAGGCCAAAGAAAACACCGAAAAGCCGTCTCTAGGCCAGGCAGACATACAAACAGACGATCAGAAAACGCCGGAATCTCAGACTGAATCGAAAATAAGGACGTTGGAAGTCAAAAAAAAGAGTCCATCGGTTGCAGCAGCAGCAACGCCCAAACCCGGATTGCCAGAGCCCCGTGATCGTGAACCAGAATTTCGTGTGGCAGTGGAGAACTTTAAAGTCTCGCGTGTTTCGGGCAGCGCAAACGTAAAGGCTGAGTTCAGAATAAAAAATGCCAGTCCGCAATCCCCAAAGGTAAGCGGTCATGCCGTCGTTGTTTTAAAAGGCGAAAATCTTCCTAAACAAAAATGGCTGGTGATGCCGTCAACGGATCTAATCGGGGATAGGCCGTCTGGCAAACGCGGCAAAAAATTCTCCATCCAGCGTTTTCGCACCATGCGCTTTACCTCTTGGAGACCCATCGAGTCGGGTGAGTTTCAAACCGCGGCTGTCTATATTTTCTTAAAGACCGGTGAGCTTGTATACCAAGAGGACTTTCCGGTAGATTTACCCCCCTCCCGCGCGTCCCTAACGGAGACACCTGCAGCACAAACACATTCGGCGGGGACGTCATCAGAGGTTGCCCCTTCGCTTAAAATGCTTTTAATGGGCACACCGCCTGAGGATAATCCGTCAGCAGAGACACCCGCGAATGACGAACCGCGTGATAATCTCTAGTATCCAGCTTACGAATTGTCCGCTTCCAATATATCCAGAAGCGCCGAGACATTCACATCGATGGCTGCAAAGTTGTCAAATGTGAGATCTTTAAATTCCAGGTTCATGTTTTTTTTCATGATTTCAAATATTTCAAGATAATTCAAAAGGATTCGTTTTTGCCAGTTCAATCCGAATTCGGAGGCGTAATGCCTGATATCTTTTTCCTGGCCTTCGATCTCTAAAAAATCTCCATAGGGCATGCGGTCCAGGCAAAACAATGTCCGGTCCAGGATAAAGGTTTCACGCCATTTCTCGTATTTTTGTTCAGGGTGGAAGCCCAATGTTTCGAGAATTTGATTCATGGTCGCAAAATCGCTGACTTCGACCTCCAGTTCATTGACAATTTTATAATCCGTGCTCTTCACCGCCGGGCGGGTTTTAAGGGTAAACGTCGTCTTTTCATCCTGCCGCAGGCGCAGTAACGATTTTTCCTTTATCAGACTGTTGTGCTCATCTTCATATCGAATGTTGGTCTCAAAAAGGCGTCCCGTTGACTCGGCACCCAGTTTCAGGATTTTATTGCGGAGGCCCTCGAGGTCTGTAAGATAGAATTTTACTTCGATTTCAAGATGTTGCATGTTTTTTCCTTGTCGGTTGATTTTTATGTTGAGAAAAGCGAGTTCGATTGGATTATTAAATTATTTCGATATGAATGTAAAGAGCCGTCAGATTCGATCGATTTCATTTTTTTCTTGACATAACCTGATATTTTATTTAAATTCGCCCGATTCGCTCATACGAGGAGTTTTAAAGGTGAAAAAATATACATACAGTGCAAAAAGGTCGGACAACCCGGAGAAGTGGTATGTTTTGGATGCAAACGGGGCCGTGCTTGGCAGGTTTGCATCGCAAGTTGCCCAGCGTTTGCGCGGCAAGCATAATCCGCTGTTTACACCGCACGCCGATACCGGTGATTGGGTGATTGTCATAAATGCCGACAAAATCGTTTTGACCGGCCGAAAAATGGACCAGAAAATCTATTATCGTCACAGCGGCTATATCGGCGGCCTTAAGCAAACGAATGCCAAG
>JASFIU010000193.1:0-8211 GCA_050122495.1 Desulfobacterales bacterium
GTTGCGGTGCGGATGTTTTTTAGACGGCCCCTCGGTCAAGACGACCAGGTTCCCAACTTCCCCAACGGTTTGCAGCCAGTTTCGCGCCCATGGTTTCCAGTCTTCGGGGTGATCGGGCTCATGTACCGGCAAAACACCGTAGGAAAACAGAAGGTCCTGGCAGGTCTTTTCAAAGCGGCTTAATGCGGTGATCCACACCGGGAGCCTGAAGCGCGTAATGCTCCTTGCGGTCGTCCCGCTGCGGGTCGGTACGATGACCGTCGGTGGTGTGATACGCGCCAGCGTGGTTTCAACACTTAAGGCGATTAAGTCTTTAAGTTTTACGTCGTCGTCTTCCCGGCGGGATGTCAGTTTTCCTTTGATTGGATTTATGGTGCGGTGCGGTTCGATCGCCGCTGCGATTTTAGCCAGCATGCTGGTTGCGTCCACCGGATATCCTCCCATGGCGGATTCCCCGGATAGCATGACGCAGTCGGTACCATCCAAAATGGCGTTGGCCACATCGGTGGCCTCTGCCCGGGTGGGCCGGCGGTTATGCGTCATGGACTCCAGCATCTGGGTGGCGGTGATCACCGGTTTGCCTGCAAGGTTGGCTTTTTCCATAATAAGTTTTTGAGCGATGGCAATTTTTTCGATGGGGATTTCAACCCCTAAATCACCCCGGGCAATCATGATGCCGTCGGCGGCTTCAAGGATCTCGTCGATGTAATTGCGAGCGGAGATACGCTCGAGTTTGGCGATGATGAAAGGATCGTGGCCCAGATCCTGGGCGGCTTTGCGGACGGCCATAACGTCTTTGCCGCTTTCAACAAAAGACTGGCTGACGGCATCTACGCCGTTTTCCATGGCAAATTTCAAACATTCATGATCGCGTTCCGTGAACGCGCTGATGCCGAGGTCGATGTCGGGTAAGTTCAGTCCTTTGCGGGAGCGTAGTTCACCGCCCACCAATACGTTACAATTCACATCGGTTGCGGTCGCATTTTCCACTGTAAGCTGGATGAGGCCGTCATTTAAAAAAAGCGTGTCGCCCGGCTTCACTGCCTTAGGTAGGCGAGCGAAGCTAACCGATACGCGGCGCTGATTGCCGATGATATCTTCGGTGGTCAAAGTGAAGGGATCATCCGATTCTAATTCAACGGGCTCCTCCTCAAATTCTCCAATTCGTATTTTAGGACCGGGCAGATCGGCCATAATGGCCACCCGTTTTTCGGTAGCCCTGGATGCGGCCCGAATTTTTTGGATCGTCTCCGCGTGGCTTTCAAAGTCACCATGCGAGAAATTAAGCCTGGCCACATTCATTCCCGCTTGGATCATTTTTTCCAATACCGCCGGGGAATCCGAGGCCGGCCCGATGGTGCAGACTATTTTGGTTTTGTTGGCAGGGAAAGGCATGCAAGCTCCTCTGTAATTTTAAAAATTGGAGTATTGGAGTACAGGGGTGTTGGAGTAATGAATCTGCTGTCGTTGCGTGTTGCGGGTTACGAGTTGCGGGTATTGAGTCGCAGAATTTAGTTGGCAATATCTTAACCCGTAACCCGGAACGCGGAACTCGAAACGCCTCAATTTCAAAACGCCGCTACCTCCCCGCTCCGTTGATACTTAATATTCTTTATAAAACGGTGAATTCTATTTGGCCTACAACAGTTCAAGATACTCCAATATTCCCGCCTGATGTTTTTCCTTGAAGGCCTTGTTGACCTTCTCGATTGGATTGGCTCCGAGGAAATTCAGCAGTTTGAATAATTCCCCTCTGCGTTCTTCTTTATCTGAAATGCGGTTCAGACGGGTAATATCATCTTCAATTTCAAAATATTTCAATTTCGCATCAAGCGGCAGCTGCCAGAACAGCAAAAAACCTCTATCCGGGAAATCAACGTCGAGCAGTTTATAGCAATACTGCATGAATGCTTTTTCCAGATCTTGGCGGATGTCGACGACTTTCTTCTTTTCGGGATCCATATGCTCCAGTTTAAAGGGTTTGCCGAACACCTCGAAATACATTTTAATCTTCGGTTCCGTGCCGGACGGGCGCACGGTTACGCGCATCGAAGTTATATCCGGTTGATTGTCCATGTGATAGATGAGCACATTGCGCGCAGACGAATCGGTGCGCGACAGATGCGGCTGCGGTTCACCGTCTCTGCGATCGATTTTTTCACGGACGCTGAATTCGCCGAAGGAATCAATCTTCGTATCGCGCAAATGATTCATGATATACAAAATTTGCTCCATGCCTTTGGCGCCCAATAGCCTGATTTCGGTTAAATAATTATGACAATAGCCATAGCCGGCATAAATTTCGGCCAGGTCATCTAACAGGGTTTTGTTATTTTTTTTGAGTTCAGCCGCATGTTCGCAAATCCACACCGCCGCGCAGGCGGCATCTTTGTCGCGGGCATAATTGCCGATCAGGTAACCGTGGCTCTCTTCGGTGCCGAGAATAAAGTGATCGATTTTATTCTCGCTTTCGATTTTATTCATCAAATCACCGATATATTTGAACCCCACGAGCAGGTCGCCGATGCACTGCACCTTATTTTCATCGGCGATTCTTTGAATCAATGATGTCGTGACATCTGTTTTGATGATGATATTGTCCGGCGTCAACCGGTTCTTTGATTTGTATTTTGAAATGGCATAATTTGTCAGGATGATGCCGATTTCATTGCCGCTTAAAAACTCCCAGGACCCGTTGTGTTTCAGCATCACGCCGATGCGGTCGGCATCCGGGTCGGTGTTGATCAAAATATCCGCATCCACTTCCCGGGCAAACGGCAGGGAATGATCGAAAGATTCGACGACTTCCGGGTTGGGGATGTTGAAGGTTACATTTTCAAATTCTCCGCTTAAATTAGAGGTTGCCGGATCGAGGGTGGCATCAAAACCCAGCTTTTTAAAAACCGGATAGGTCGATGTCAGGCCGGCTCCATGCAGGGGAGAATAGACGATTTTCAAATTGCGTTCCTCGGAAAGGGATACCGGGCAGACCGCATCATAATAGGCTTGATCGACCGCCTCGCCGATAAACTCGATAAGTCCCTGTGACCTGGCCTTATCAAAATCCATTGTTTTTATTTCTTTGACATTCCGGGTGACCTCATCTACCAGGTTCTGATCATCCGGCGGAATGAGCTGGCCGCCGTATTGATCGTAGACCTTTTTACCGTTATCGGTCGGCAGATTGTGGCTGGCACTGAACATGTCTCCGGATACAGCGTTCAGATGGCGGATGGTAAAAGAGAGCTGCGGTGTGCTTCTGACCGTATCATACATATACACTTTGATATCGTTGGCTGCATATACCTCGGCGGCGGCCACGGCCAGCTGGTTGCCGTCCAGGTCCATGACGGGATTGGGCGAGTGATCGTCATAGATGCCTTTCTGGGTATATTTGCGGACATCGTAGGTGAGAACGACGCCGCGTTGTTTGGCCGTCTCCCCGAACGCTTTAAGCAAATACTGGGAATGGCCCTGGGCGGATGCCTGGATGGTCCAGGGATTAATCCGGTTGGGCCCGATGCCGACCTGGCCTCTGCGGCCTCCGGTACCGAAGGGAATGACCTGATAAAATGAGTCGAGCAAAAAATTCCACTTGGCGTTTTCAATTAAATATTGAATCTGAGGTACATAATCGTTGAATGTTACATCGGTTAACCAGACTTCCAGCCGCTTCAAAGCGGAGTTGGTATACTTTTCAGAAACATCCAGGGTATTAAAGCCGTCTTTTGCTTTTGCAATTAAGGTGTTTATATTCATTTGTAGCATACCTCCAACCTTGACATATCATATCGATATTAAAAAATAAGCACTCAACATTAGTGGAGCATTTAAGTGCTGGAGTGATGGAAAAAAATCCAATACTCCAATACTCCAGTACTCCACCAATCCAATTTCTACTATCCTTTTTCTTCAAGCCACATATACTGATAGGGGTTTAGATTAAATGCCGCTGTATTGACAGTTTCGCCGGAAATTAAATCGATTGTCTGATCGGTTGATACCATTTCCGAAAGAGAAAGGGAAATGGTTTCAGATGAGATGTTGGTGAGGGCGTAAATCGTCTGATTTTGGCTGGATCTTTTGATTCCGAAAACTTTCGGATCAATTTGTAGAATTTCGAACCCGGTCTTGGGGTGAAATGCGCTTTGTTTTTTGCGGGTTTTAATTAAATTCAGATACGGGAAAAAGACCTTCGAGCGAAAAGATTCAGGATCATTTAATTCCGAAATTAGATTTTCAATCTGAAGTTTTTCCCGGTTGACGGTCCGGGCTCTGCCGGTTTGCTCGACCCCCTCCACCCAATTGCGCGAGCCCAGTAGACTGTGGATATAGGTCGCCGGTACGCCCGGCAGGGCATATTGAATGGACTGGGAGGCCAGAAATTTTTCTGCCCGGATCGAAGATGTGTCCGCCAGAATGGCATCCACATAGGTGATGTTCAACTCATAGGGGCTCTCGGATCCATCGGGATTTTGCTTGTAAGAAACCTGTCCGTCATTGGCGTTTACGATTTCAATAAGGGCCTCCAGTTCTTCAGGGTCCAGGATACCTTCCAGCGGGCGGACACCGATGCCGTCGTGGGATGCCGTGAAATTGAAAAAGGTGTTGTGTTCAGATTGCAGCTCAAGTCCTTCGGCCCAGTTGGATAGAACCGTGGCATCTTCTTTTGCAAATGAATAAAACAACAGGGGCGGCAGTGTAAAATTGTAAATCATCTGGGCTTCGTCGCGACCGTCGCCGAAATAACTGATATTTTCATCATGGGGTACATTGGTTTCGGTCAGAATGATGACATCCGGGGCTACCAGATCCAATACGGCCCGGAACAGTTTTACCATAGCATGGGTTTGAGTCAGGTGAATGCAGTTGGTGCCGATCTCCTTCCACAAATAGGCGATGGCATCCAGCCTTAAAATCGTTGCGCCCTGATCGGCATAAAAAAGAAGGACATCGATCATTTTTTCGAGCACGTCCAGGCTTTTAAAATTAAAATCGATTTGATCGGCGCTGAACGTGGTCCACAGATGCACCGTTCGGCCGTCCTCTTTATTGTATGCCGATAAAAGCGGCAGGGATCTGGGCCGGGTGACCATCGACAGGTCGGTCCCAGGATCGACTTCCATGGCAAATTCGATAAATCCGTCTTTACCCGCCAGATAATTCTGGAACCATTGGCCTTTTGAGGAAAAATGGTTGACGACATAGTCAAACATCAGATCAAAGTCCTGGCCGATTGCGGCGACCTCCTGCCACGTGCCCAGTTCGGGATCAATCTCAAAAAAGTCCATGACCGAGAAACCGTCATCCGAAGAATAGGGGAAAAAGGGCAGGAAATGAATGTTGGAAATAGCGCCCTTTAAATATGTGTTGGCAAATTCGTGCAGGGTGGCCAGGGGAGCCTCGCCATCTTTCTTTAAGGAGTCGCCGTAGGTGATCAGAACCACATCTTCCTCGGAGAAATAGGACGTCTTTTTGCTTTTTTTTGCGGTGTATTTTTCGATTACCGGCATAATACGTTCGAAGGCCTGTGATGCGATCTCTTCCCCGTATATTTTTTTAAGGATGTCTTTTACCTTTTCCACGCTTTCCATTTTACCTTTCCCTCCAGAAGTGGTTTCAAAACCACGTCTAACATTCATCAGGTGCCAACCAGTTATGCTGAACCATATAATTTCTGAGGCTCTGATGCAGAACGTTGTATGAAAAATACTTTTTGGCTAAGGCATAATCGTGTTCAACCATTTCCTGGCGAAGCTCCGGGTTGTCCAGTACCTGCATGGTCTGCTCAACTGCTTTATCGGTCACGTAACCATCAATTTCAATAACCTTAAATCCCTTGGGCTTAATATCTTTGAGATAAATGGAATAGGTGTTTACGACGATGGGCTTCTTAAAATACAGGGTCTCCAGAAAAGCGTTGCCAAATCCTTCAAACGTCGAAGGGTAAGTGACCAGGTCCGCATACGGGTAAATGTCTTCCAGGGTGTAAATTTTTCTGCCGTCCGCTGTTGAGCCTCTTTCTTCGTTGATGATGTCGGAAACAAAAATCGTGTTGACATTCATCAGTTGCGAGTATTCTTTCAAGCGCTGCTCATAGTCCCAGCCTTCATCACCTGAGGCATGCGAGATTACCAGTTTGGCTTTACGGCCCAGTCGGTGAACCAATTCAATCGCGTGCTCGATTCCCTTGCGCTGAACCACCCGGGTGGGCTGCAGAACAAAGAGTTCATCGTCGCCGATACCCAGAGCCTGGCGCACATCGAATGTATATTCGTCCGGCGGCTCCGGCGGATTGTCAAAATCCATGACATTGTAAATAATATGGCTTGAAATACCGGTGCGCAAACTCAACTGGGTATCGGCCACCGAGTTAATCACTACATGCTCGATGGATGGCAATACCGGTGGAAATGCCATTCTCAGATAATCCGATACCGCGTTCACCATAAAACGGTCCCGTTCCCAATAAAAATCATGGTGATGTGCGATGGTATGGATATGGGTTTCGGCGATAAATTCTGTTATAGCAATTCCCAGAGGAATATTCATCGGGATCGTTAAGGCGTTTTGGGGAATAATCAGATCAATGTTGTATTTTTTGACAAAGTCATACAAATGGTCTTTTATTTTTATGGCCAGTTGATAAATTTTCTTGGAAAGTGCGCGTTCACGAGTCGTTACACCGAATACGCTGTTATGAATTTCCTTTATCGCAGGATGGGTAAAATGGGCTTCTTCAACCAGATAGGATCGCTCGGGCGGCCGGTCTAATTCGCCGGCAAAATAATAGCTCGTCCAGCCAAACTTTTTAAAAACTTCTGCCCATTTTTCAAGCTCAAGTGACACCCCGTCCGTGCCGGCGATTCGGGTGGAAATAAAACCTACATTTTTAACCCTATCCGTAGTTCTAAAATCGGGCATCATCGGCTCCTTTCATTGATCGCTGAATTTACCTTACCCCAAAGTTAAGATAATGTCGAAAAATTCTTATATCCCAATTTAGGCATTCCAAAATCAAAAATCCGCAATCCGAAATCCAAAATCTGCAATCATCTCACACCATCTCCCTAGGCTGACCGGTACACGACAGCACATTGCTCCACAGCCTTGAATTCGGATCGATTTGTTTGCGTTTGGATACCGCCAGGGGGATGGGTACATGTGTAAAGGCGTTGTTCCAGTGACCGACCACCATATTTGTTTTACCGCACATCCCGGCATGCACTGCATTATGACCGAGCAGCAGACAAAATCCGGAGTCGTGCGGATTTGCCGGCATACTTCGGATGGTGTAGCTGGGATCGATATACTTCAGGGTGACATCCATTTCGATCTCTTTAAAATAGTCTTGAATCCGGTTTTTGAGGAAGAGGCCGATGTCGCTAAAACGGATGTTACCGGATTCATCCCGTTCACCTGTTGCTTCCATTAAGTCCTGTCCGGCGCCTTCGCCGACCACGACAACCGCGTGCCTTCTCTTTTCCAGACGTTCCTGCAGGGCTTTAAGAAAGTGATCCAGCGTAAAGCGCATTTCGGGGATCAGGCAAAAATTAACGTCTCCGTTGGTAATGGAAGCAAACGCGGCGATAAATCCGGATTCGCGGCCCATCAGTTTTACAAGACCGATTCCGTTCCGGGCTCCCCGGGCTTCGGTGTGCGCCGAATAGATGGCCGTGCGTGCTTCCGAAACCGCCGTTACAAAACCAAACGACATGTCGGTGTAAGAAATGTCGTTATCAATGGTTTTGGGGACACCGATAACACCGATTTTTAAATTGCGCTGGCCGATTTCCTCGGCAATAGCCTGGGCGCCGCGCAGCGTTCCGTCCCCGCCAATGGTAAACAGGAGGCCGATGTTCATTCGCTCGAGTGTATCCGCCATTTCCGGGACATCCTGGGGTCCCCGCGAAGAACCCAGAATCGTTCCACCCATCTGGTGGATATTGTTGACCACTTCCGGATTCAGATCTATGGGTGCGTGGCCATACCGATATGAAAGTCCTTCATAACCGTATGGAAAGCCGAATACCGTTTTGACACCGTAGTGGTAATAAAGCCCCATGACAATCGCGCGAATCACATCTTCATCAACGAAGTGCACACCGGACATCGGAGAAGCAATGCGGCATTCCCCCAATCGATCCACATCAAAATTATAATTCTTATCTTCCACCGGTAATCTCCTAAACAACTAACGTAATTGAAGTG
>JASFIU010000194.1:0-8209 GCA_050122495.1 Desulfobacterales bacterium
GGTTTTATGCCGAAATTATAGCCGGCAATCGCAGGCCCAGCGAGCAGGCGACCGAATTATTTAATCTGCCGGTGGAAAGCATATACAGCAAGGATCTGGTTTTCTGCGATCAGAATATGCCGATCCAGGCGGCGGCAGCGGTGATGAGTGAGCACAACGCCAGTTCCATTTTTGTGCGCGAACCCAAGGGGGAATTTGTCGGGGTGGTGACCGACAACGATTTGAGAAAAAAAGTAACGGCCACCGGTTATAATATTTTAAATCCGGTTTCCGATATCATGAGCTCGCCATTGTTCATGATTCCCAGAGAGGCGCTCATATTCGAGGCCTTGATGAAGATGATGCAAAATAATATTAAACACCTTGCGGTCACCGACACCGAGGATAGAGTCGTTGGCGTGGTCACCAACCGGGATTTATTAAGGGCCCAGGGGCAGTCACCTTTTTTTGTCGTCCGCGAGATTGCCCAGGCCAAGTTTATCAACCAGATTGTGCAGATTCACAAGCAGGTTCCACGGTTGATTCAGTCGCTGATCAGCACCGGCGCCAAAGCCCAGAACGTGACCCGTTTTTTAACAACCGTTTCAGATGCGATCCTGCAAAAAATCATTGGATTTGCCCTGGAGGAATTTGGCCCGCCCCCGGTGAAGTTTGTGTTTATGATTTTGGGCAGTGAGGGCAGAATGGAGCAGACCCTAAAGACCGATCAGGACAACGCCATTGTATTTGAAGATACGCCCCCCCATGCGCTTAAAGAAACGACCCAATATTTCTTAAAATTCAGCGAGCGGGTTTGTAACTGGTTGGACGAGGCCGGGTACGCCCTGTGCAAGGGCGGGGTGATGGCGAAAAATGCCAACTGGTGCCAGCCGCTGTCCGTGTGGAAAAGCTACTTCAAGCGCTGGATTTACACCGCCGAGCCGGAAGCATTGCTGCAGGCCAGCATTTTCTTTGATTTCAAGGCGGGATACGGTGATGTGGAGCTGATCACCCAGTTGCGGCAGTATCTGTTTGATACCCTGGGAAGTTGGCCCGGGTTTTTCCGTCACATGGCTGAAAATGCGCTTTATTTTACACCGCCCATTGGTTTTTTCCGTAATTTTGTTGTGGAATCGGAAGGCGAGCACCGGGATGCGTTTGACATCAAAGCCGCCATGCAGCCGATTGTCGATTATGCCCGCATATACGCCCTTCGCCACGAAATCGATGAAACCAATACCTTGGAGCGGCTGAATCAATTGCTGTTAAAGAAGAAGATCAGCTGGGAGGAACATGACGAGCTGGATACGGCTTACAGTTATTTGATGCAGCAACGGTTGGTGCGCCAGGTAAAAGCCATGGTCGAGGAAAACGCCGCACCGGACAATTACATAACGCCCAAAAAACTAACCCGAATCGAGCAGACCATGCTGAAAGAGATTTTTAAGCGCATCGAAAAATTCCAGGGTAAATTGAGCTTTGATTTCACCGGGATGACCTAACACCGCCGGGCCCGCAATCACGGATTAACCCGATTTTTCTTTCCCCCATCGCCGTATAAAAATGAAAGGCCGCCTTTTGATCATCACAAACCGAAATATTTCTTTACAAAATTTGAATTTGAAAAAGAGCCCCCTTTAGCATATATTGATAAAACTAAACATCGATGCGTTTCAAAAATAGGAATTTAACAAGGACGAAAGGAGACAGCATGCTAAAAAAAGGGAAAAAACCTGAAGAGGACAGAGGCTTTGCTTTTGACAAGAACACAGAGCAGAAACCGCTGAGACCGGTTCCGGGCCCGGAGGCCTCATCAGAAAAAACAGTCATTGGCGAAAAAATCGCCATCGAAGGCAATATTCTTGGAGAGGAACATCTTATTATTGAGGGCTCAATGAAAGGCAACGTCGAGATGGAAAAGCATAATTTTGCGGTGGGCTCAAAGGGAAGGGTAGAAGGCGAGATCAAAGCGCAAAGCGTAAGGATCAGCGGCCAGATGATTGGAAATGTCAAGACCAAAGGCAAGGTCCAAATTACCAAAGAGGCCGATTTTATGGGCGACATCAAAGCAAAAAGCATCTCGGTTGAAGATGGCGCTTATTTCAAGGGTTCCATCGAGCTCGAACGAGAGCCGCACCGAAAGACCGCAGCGACACAAACGAAAGCTTCGCAGCCGATTGATGCGCTGAAGTCTCCGGAGGACAAGGCAACGGATAAGGAGAATTAATTTTTGGCAACCCCGACCCTACCGGCTGATCGTTTTTCAGATACGGGTCCTTCCCTGGGTGACTATACGAGCGTATTGGTTCAAACTTACCTCGAAACCCTCAAGAAATCCCCGACAGCGCAGTTGCTCGATCTCGGACCCGTTTGTGAAGAAAATATCATCTATTTTGCACGCCGTGTAAAGCGCCTTTATGTCTGTGACATGTTTTTGCGACTGCACCGCAGCCGGCGCAAAGATCTGCCGTCCAGAAAGGTTTGGAAACACTTAGACTATGCTTCTCATAGTTTCAACGGAATCAACCTGTGGGATTTTATCGATCATTTAAACGATGATGAAGTCCGCAGATTGGTGGGTCTTTGTCATACCCTGCTCAAACCCAGGGGAATGATGATCATCACCAGCTTTGAGGAACAACCGGCACCATCGCCCATAAATTCGTTTGTCCTGCAGGATAACTACCGGCTGACCTTTCGTCTTCAGCATCACCTGGACCTACCCTGGTATTATCGCAGCAACAGAGCCCTCACACACATGTTGTCGGCCTTTTCATCGGTGAAATCTTTCCTTTATCGAAATGGTATCAGGGAATTCCTATGTAGGCGCGATTAGTGCAAGTTATGGATAAAGCAGAACAGACGACATTTTTGAGATGGATTCTATCACAAGGTGGAAAAATGTAATGGAAGGAATGGAATATTTTTATGAATTGTTTGAGTCCTTGCCACGATGTGGCCCGGGTGACAATATATCTACTCGCAAGGCTTTCAATACGATACCAAACCCACCCGTGCATCCACTTGTATTAGATATTGGATGCGGCCCCGGTGTACAAACAATCGAATTAGCAAAACTTTCAAAAGGCAGCGTCATTGCTTTAGATAATCATCAAGCATTTCTTGATAAATTGACGAAAAAAGCAGAAATGGAAGCGCTCTTAAATCGTATTGTCCCTAAAAATAAATCAATGCTTGATATGGATTTTGAGGACAATACATTTGACATCATTTGGTCAGAAGGGGCTTTGTATTTCATGGGATTTCAAAATGGCTTAAGAAGGTGTCATCAATTACTCAAAGATGATGGATTTTTAGCTGTGACAGAAATTGTATATCTTGTGAACAATCCGCCTGCCCCTCTCATAGAATATTTTGAAAAAGAATATCCAGACATTAAGGTTGTCAAAGACAAGATTGAATTAATCCGGAATGAAAGATTCCATTTAATCTCTAATTTTACATTACCCAAATCATCATGGCTTGATAGTTTTTATCTGCCGATGGAAGAAGAATTAACCCGGTTGAATAGGAAATATCAAGGTAATGAAATTGCATTAGGAATATTTGAACAAATGAAAAATGAAATTGATCTCTATAAGAAATTCTCGGATTTTTATGGCTATGAGTTCTTTATCATGCAAAAAACCAATTAGTAATCGAGACACACTCTGAAAGCACCTCAATCCTTTTGATCGGTCTCAACTTTATAGACCTCCAGACCCCGTGCTTTATAGTTCTGCAATGCCGTTGGATGATCAAGCGTACAGGTATGCACCCATACTCGCCTTGTCCCTTCCCAATCCCATGCTGACTTGATTGCATGCGATAAAAGGTAACTGCCAAAGCCCTTGCCGATAAACTTGGGAGCCAGGCCGAAATAGGCGATTTCTACATCCCCGCCGTCTTGCTGCTGAAGCTCATAGTAGCCGGCGGGTGAGCCTTTGTAATATCCAACCCAGGTCCTGAGGTTCCCGTTTTCAGCAAACGCTTTCCATTGATCGTCGGTCCATGAGAGCTTATCTATCCATTCCCAGTCTGCACCTACAAGTTGATACAAAAACCGGTTAAACTGGAACTGCTTAATTTCACATTCAAATATCTGCAAACCGTGCGAGTCGTTCCGGTCTTTCAGCGAGGAGGCTGATTTCATTTCCAGGTAATAGGTGGTCACTTCAGTCATGACTTCCCTTTCTATGCATCATTTAATCATTTTTAAGTCGCTCACATTATTACGATATGTTTTAAAATGCAAGGCAGCTCTATGGATTCGCACCCCTTAATTCCTTAAAAACCCTTCACATCTGGTCTTGGCTTTACGATTCCATGAGGCCTGAAAATTGGGCGCTCTGTTTTTAAATATAGGCATAAAACAAGATTGAAGATTAAAGCTTTGCGACCTTTCTTTAAAAAAATGCGGTTAGGGTTTTTTCTTGACATTATATATCGAATCGATATATTAGCATACGATATAACGAGGTGGCCTTATGGACGTAAAAACAATTCTGCTGGGATCCCTTTTTGATAAAAGCCTGAGCGGTTATGACCTGAAGAAGCTTTTCTCCCTCTCTTTTGCCTTTTTTTCCGGACTTAGTTACGGATCCATCTATCCGGCGCTTAAAAAATTGGAAGAAGAGGGCTCGATCACCATGAAACTCGAAATTCAAGCGAACGCTCCGAACCGCAAGGTTTATACGATTACGGAGGCGGGCAAACAGGCATTTTTAAATTCACTCAAATCACCATTTGGACTCGAGCGCTATAAGAATGCGTTCTTAATGCGCATGTTTTTTTTCGCACGCCTGTCAAAGAAAGAAAGGCGCGAGGCCGCCAACGACTACCTCGATCAGATCAAGTCGATTGCCGGGGAGTTGGCGGCGGCCCGACCCGAAATTGAAGCCCGCGCTGATCGATATCAAATCCTTTGTTTTCAGTTCGGGCTGCGTTTTACAAAAGATCTCATACGTAACGTAGAACAGGTCATCACAGAGCTTTAAAGCAATTTATACAGATCCGAAACTTGATGCAGGTGAGCTTATGCAATCGAGTATAACCGGATCAGCAATATTCGCCAAAGGAGGTTGTCATGAAAGTATTGGCATTAAATTCAAGCCCCCGCAAAGAAGGGCAGAGCAAGACAGAGCTGATGCTCAAGCATCTGGTAAACGGTATGATAGCGGCCGGTGCCGAAGTCGAGACCGTTCATCTGCGGGGAAAAACCATTCGTAACTGTGCGGGCTGTTTTACCTGCTGGACCAAAACTCCCGGAACCTGTATTCACAAAGATGATATGACCAAAGAGCTTTTTCCCAGGTGGCTCGAAGCGGATCTGGTCGTTTGCGCCTCACCGCTCTATCATTTCCATTTGAATGCAGCCATGAAGGCCTTTATCGAGAGAACCCTGCCTGTATTGCAACCCTTTTTCGGGGAAGTGGAAAACCGCACCTATCACCCGCTGCGCCACAAGCATCCCAAAATGGTGTTCCTCTCGGTAGCGGGCTTCCCGGAAGATGAAATTTTTGACCAGCTATCCGCCTGGGTGCAATTTGTGTACGGCCGCGCAGGTGCTGTAGTGGCAGAAATCTATCGCCCCGCTGCGGAAACCATGGTCAGCGGCTATTATAAGGATAAAGCCAGTGATGTCCTTGCTGCGACAGCCCAGGCCGGCAGGGAAATCGTAGAGTCCTTGCAGGTTCAACCGGAGACGATGAAACGTGTTAAACAGGTTATTGTGGAAGACAAAACCGTGTTTCACAAGATCGGCAATCTATTCTGGAAAACCTGTATTGCCGAGGGAGTAACGCCCAAAGAATTTTCAAAAAAAGGTTTAATGCTCCGTCCGGACTCCATCGAGTCCCTCATGATAATCCTGCCGATGGGCTTCAACGCCGAAGCAGCAGGGGATACAAAAGCCACTTTTCAGTTTAACTTTGAAGGTGATGTGCAGGGCGCCTGCCATTTTAACATCCGCGACGGCAAACTTGAGGCTAAAAATGGCGCTGCCGAAAATCCAACGATGACCATCAACAGCCCCTTTGAGCTGTGGATGGATATCATGACGGGCAAAGCTGACGGGCAGCAGATGTTTATGGAGCAAAAGTACACTGTCGATGGCGATCTAAACTTGCTGTTACGAATGAATGAATTATTCGGCAAATAGGTTCTATAATCAGAGCTTGAATATCGAACCCATGCATAAGTTTCTAACGTTAGTTCGCAATTGACAACAACTGTCTGTTCCAACTATTAATATTACATAGTGCTTTTCTTGAAGCTCGATGGCGTATAAAAAAAAGCGGGGAAAACGACAAAAAAAGCATTTCTGATCTTATTAATCCCGCTATTTGCAGTTGCCAGCAGCAGTGACTGGACTAAAAAGCCGGCGCCCGGATGCCGGCACATAACAACTCGGGATGTGCAATAGAATCATTGCTGTCACCGGAAATTACATTTGAAAAACCCGGCTGCGAAAGGACATATGGATATGTCTGCTTCCGGAGATTCGGATTGCCTTACAGTTGGTATTGCACAAATTGCACCTGTGTGGCTCGACCGTGAGCGGACGCTTGATAAAATCATTGCGTATGTGCGCTTGGCCGCACAAGAGTCCTGTCAGCTGGTTGTCTTCGGCGAAGCCCTATTGCCCGGTTATCCGTTCTGGATTGAGCTCACCGACGGTGCGCGGTTTAATTCCCCGTTCCAGAAGGAAATTCATGCCCATTACATGCATAACGCTATCCAAATTGAAGCCGGGCATCTCGAGCCTCTGTGTGAAGCCGCGGCCCGCCAACAAATCGCAGTCGTTCTGGGCTGCATTGAGCGCCCATTAGACCGGGGCGGGCATAGTATATATGCTGCACTCATTTACATCGATCCAGGCGGAGTTATACGCTCAGTTCATCGCAAACTTATGCCCACATACGAAGAGCGATTGACCTGGTCGCCAGGGGACGGTCACGGGCTTCAAGTCCATTCACTCGGGCCATTTACAATGGGTGGCCTTAATTGCTGGGAAAACTGGATGCCTCTCGCACGCGCCGCGCTTTATGGTCAGGGAGAAAATTTACACATCGCCATCTGGCCCGGTGGCATTCACAATACGCGTGATATCACCCGATTTATTGCCATCGAGGCGCGTTCGTACGTGATTTCTGCCTCCGGCTTGATGAGCAAAACCGATTTTCCGCCTGAAACGCCCCATTTGGAGGCGATCCTTGCGGAATGTCCGGATATCTTGGCCAACGGTGGGTCCTGCATCGCCGGTCCTGACGGGGAATGGATTGTTGAACCGGAAGTCGGTAAGGAAAAGCTTATCGTAGCCACGCTTGAATACCAATCCATACTAAAGGAACGGCAGAATTTTGATCCCGCGGGTCACTATGCCCGCCCTGACGTTACCCAACTGACCGTAAACCGGCAACGGCAGAACACGCTTAAGATTATCGACTGAACTGGGCCTGTCATTGATGAAAGAATTAGGGTCACATCTTGTTTGAAATCGACTTTCTGTCTGCATCCCCCCTCGATTTACCTTGCAACCGCCTTTTTGAATTTGGAACAGATACCCGTACAAATTTGATTGCGGAAAATTTTAGTTGGCCGATTCTCGGTCTCTAAGCTGGATAAAGTTGGTCATATTTCGGCATATCTGTAAAATTGCCAAAGTTCTGTAATCGTCAATATACCGGTAAGTTGATTTTCCATCTTGCTGCTCGGCAAAACAAAGATGATAGTTGGCTAAGCAGGGCATTCGAAACAGCAAAAAGTCCGGTCTCGTTTTAATTTCCTTTTAATCCAATGTATTACACCTCTGTTTTTCTATAGAAAAAAACAAATCTTTGTAACTTTATAACTATTTGTTTTTATTGCATAATTTATTGATTTTTTGAATTGACATTTATTTAATTTCATTTTATTCAATCTTCGTAACCATATTCAGTCAGGATAGCTTTTAGTCGACTGCAGGTTATTGAGTAGCTGGTTCATCCTAAGCAGACTCCAATCATATTAATTGTTAATCTCCAAATATTTGATGCCAATTTAAACTAATGCTTTCAGATGGGGGGAAGTATCAAATGGTATCAAACACTGATTTCCGTAATTGCCTCCGCTTTTTACATAAAGCTGCTGTCATGCTAGCAGTCGCGCATTCGGATTATTTATCAAATACCCAAGTGTTTAACGTTTGGATCGGTAAGCAAACAGTAAAGGGGCAAACATGGATGCAATA
>JASFIU010000195.1:0-8165 GCA_050122495.1 Desulfobacterales bacterium
AGATGATCGGGATAGATGATCTGTTCTGCGATACGGGTCCTTACGAGGAAGTACTCGCTCAGTACGGACTCCAGGGCGATCAGATTGCCGATACGATTCTGGAATTTCTAGGCTAGAAAACGCCCTGTCCCCTTATTTAACTTCCACTCTAAATAATATTGATTTTTCAGCCTACTGGTATCTTTATACCCTTTCGATGCTTGGCGCATTAATTACGTGTTAGAGAGGAGCACTGGATTTTGAAGAAGCCTTTTTATGGGTGGATTATCGTGGGTGTCGCTTTTTTGATTGGCATGACGGAAACCAGCACCTTTCAGGCGGTCCTGGCCATATTTATGAAACCCATGGTAAGCGAATTCGGCTGGAGCCGGGCCGCTATTACCGGTTCTATTGCCGTTGGATCGCTATGCGCTGGCATCATCTCTCCGTTTGTCGGGCCGCTACTGGATCGGCACGGTCCGAGAGTGCTGGCTTTCGGCGGGATTCTGGTTTTAAGCCTTGGGCTGATCGGCATGACCTTTATTAACCGGATCTGGCAGCTCTATCTGTTTTTTGGAACGGGCCGCATGATTGCTATGGGCGTTCTCATGCTGGTCATATCGGTCAGCATTTCCAACTGGTTTGTTCGCAAAAGGGGCCGGGCTATGGGAATCGCCTGGCTGGGTTCACGTTTTGGTGCGGCTTTGCTGCCGGTGTTCCTTCAGTATTTTATTCTGGCGCTGGGTTGGAGACTCGCCTGGAGCGCAGTGGGTGTGGCGGTTTTTTTACTTTCGGGTATTCCGGCTTTGATTTTTCTTCGCCGCAGGCCCGAAGACATCGGCCTCTTGCCGGATGATGCGGTGGAATACCCCAGAGAGGCCGAGCGGATTGAAAGGTCCACTGAAAGCGAGCCGCTGGTTGTCGGCCATGGATCCGAAATAACTTTGACTCGGCCTCAGGCCATTCGGACACTGGCATTCTGGCTACTCGTTTCTGTACACAGCCTGATCCTATTTGTTCAATCTGGCGTCAACTTTCATCTATATCCCTTTCTGACAGATCAAGGTATTGGCCCGCTGACAGCTGTGCTGGCTCTGACGGTGATCAATGTGTCCGGGGCCTTTGGTTCGGTAGGTTGGGGCATATTTTCCGAAAAGATCCGGGTTCAAAACCTGCTGGCCATCAACGTGATTGTCAACGGCCTGACGTTTCTGGCCGTCTACAGATTTGTCCAACTGAGTGCAGCCGACTCCTGGGTAATTGGCGTTCTCTATTCGCTTGTGGCGCTACACGGCGTGATGTTAGGTGGAAGAATGCCGTTGATTAACGTCATCTGGGGGGATTTTTTCGGCCGTCAGTCAATGGGAAGTATCCTAAGCTTCTCCCGTCCCTTCAGCCTGGCCGCCAATGCCCTCGGTCCAGTTTTTGCCGCATCTTTTTTCGATATATACGGCAGTTACACGTTTCCGTTTTATTTTTTTGTGTTCGGTTTCGGTCTGGCTGGTGGTC
This sequence comes from Desulfobacterales bacterium, assembly GCA_050122495.1. GTDB lineage: Bacteria > Desulfobacterota > Desulfobacteria > Desulfobacterales > JAHEIW01 > JAHEIW01. The sequence goes on from JASFIU010000195.1 coordinate 1,489, forward strand.
TTTGTCTTCTGATGAATCCGCCTGCAACACTTGGGAGATAAAAAGGGAATAGGATATTTCCCTCATTTATTCTTGACAAATAAATCCCCGTAGAGTATCGTATTTAGGAAATTAAGTTTCATATATTGAAACTTTGTTAATGGCCACCAAATCACCTAAAGAGATTCAAAAGAGAGGTGATTTGCGTGGAAGAACATAACGGATGCTCCATGTCGTCTGATCGGTGTCAATAGCGCTACCAGCTGGCAGAGCCGGTGCCATTGGCGGATTTCAGCCCTGGATGAGCTCGACGTGGCGGTGTGCGTGGGAGGAGGCGATATGATCGGATCAGGATTCAATTATTTTACCGATGAGCAAACGGTTCTTATGAAAGAGCGGGTCTTTGATCTGCTGGCAGATTATGGCGTTAAGCTGGAACCGCATCCGGAGATGTTCGACCTTCTGGTCGGAGCCGGCGCCGAAGTGGATCGTAAAAGCGGTATTGTCAAATTTCCACACCAGGTCATGCAGGACCTGCTGGCTCTTGCGCCGGTTTCCTTCAAACTGGGGGCCCGCAACCCTGAAAAGAGCCTGACCTTGCCGCGCCCCGTGGGAAACTTCTACGGCCGCAGCGCAGGCGGCTGCCACGGATGGATAGTTCCGGAGACAGGGGCGTATGAAAAAGTAACCACGGAGAAACTCGCTGAGTGGGTCGGGATTATAAATCATCTGGATGAAGTCAACCTGCTATCTATGCTGTTTTGCAACGATGCTCCTGTTCAGACAGCGGATGTATACTCATTGGCTGTTTTACTCAAGCATACGGACAAGTCTATCTGGGTGCAGCCTTATAGCACCGGCAGCCTGGAATTCCTGATTTCTTTGGGCAAAGCCGCAGCCGGCGGCGCCGAGGAGCTGGCGGCCAACCCGGTTATCTCCATGATTGTCTGTTCGCTGACCCCTCGGACTTTCATCACGATGGACATAGAAGCCATCCTTCAGTCAGCCAAGGCCGGCGTACCCATCCAAGCATGTTCACTGCCCGGGGCAGGCGGCACTTCACCAGTGACCTTGCCGGGTACGGTTCTCTTGGCTACGGCCGAGATTCTGGCCATGGCGGCTATGGCTCAAGCCGTCAAGCCGGGATCCCTGGTGGTGGCCTGCCCTATCATCTTTTCTACTGACATGCGTACCGGCCGAAGCATGCAATCCAGTGCAGAAGCTATACGGGCGGCGTCCATGGCGGTGCAGTTCATCAAAAAGGCTTTCAGCCTGCCCACTCACTGTTACGGCACCGGATCAGATTCTCCTATTGTCGATGAGCAATCTGCCACCGAGCGGGCGATCTTGACCACATGGATGGCAGCTTCCGGTCTAGATATTCTGGGAGGAACCGGCCAACTGGAGGTGGTCACAACGGTCAGTCCGCTTCAGCTCATCGTGGACAACGAGGTTCTGGCTATGGCCAGAAGGATGGTTGAACCCGTACACCTGGACGATGAGCAGCTGGCGTGGGAAGTCATTACCGGTACCAATCCCGGACAGCATTTTATGACTTCCGAGCATACCCTCAATCACTGCCGGGAAGGTTTCGATCCTATAAACTTTATCCGCATGACCCGGGACGCTTGGGAACGTAAAGACGGCAAGACTCTGATGGAAAGGGTTCGGGAAGATTACAAACGGATCATAGGCCTGGAAAATACCGCGAGCGCATCGCCTGAACTGGCGCAAGAGATTGATGCCGTAGTCCAGGCAGCCGACAAAAAGTTGGTTGGTTGATCATTCAGTCAGGAGGTGAAAGAAAATGGCGATAGAAGACATTTACGAATCAATCCTTAATTTGAACGATGCGCAAATCGTTGCTCAAGTTCAGGCTGAGCTGGACGGCGGTGCGACCGTGGCATCTATTCTGCAGAAAGGCCTGATCGCCGCTATGGACGAAGTCGGCCAAAGGTTCAGCGAAGGCGACATGTTCGTCCCGGAAATGCTCAAGGCCGCCCAGGTCATGAAAAAGGGGCTGGAAGTCATCAAGCCCCATCTGACCGAAAGCGAAATGCCCCGACATGGAACCATCGTACTGGGCACGGTTGAGGGCGACCTGCATGACATCGGCAAGAACCTGGTGGCCATGATGATGGAAGGGGCCGGATTTCAAGTCTTTGACTTGGGAGTCGATGTCGCGATAAATACGTTCCTCGATGAAGCCAAAGACAAACAGGCGGATATTGTGGCCTTGTCCGCTTTATTAACGACTACTATGCCGGCTATGCAACGAACCATTGCAGCAATCAAAGAAGCGGGGCTGCCGGTCAAAATCATTGTGGGTGGGGCTCCCGTAACAGAAGGCTTTGCCGATGAAATCGGAGCTGACGGTTATGGCGAAGATGCCCCTTCCGCAGCGCGCCTAGTTAAAGATCTTCTGGCCGAATAGACAAAACCCGCTGCGGAAAGGCCCTGGCGGGACAATCTTATCTTCTGGTGGATCTCAACCAAGGGATAGCATGTTAAGGGGGTTGGCTTTCTACAGAAAAGCGATGGTTGAAATTCTTGTTAAAAGAAGTTTATTGAAGGCTGTAGAAAAGGCAGAGTTTTGAAAATTTAACAGCACTTTTCAAGTGTATCTCGGATCATGGTTTTGCTTATATAAACTTTGTATTTATTCTTGGGAAATGGTCTGGCTTTGGCCATGGCTTGTTCTGCAAATTCGTTGAATAATTCCGAACTTGGTTTTTTACCTGCCAAAAACTCACCCGCAGATTTAATCGGATAAGGATTGCAATGCACGCCGCCCAGGCAAATATTGGCCTTTTTTATTTTTTCTTTTTCAGTCAAAATTTGGGCGGCACAAGAGACAATTGCAAAATCAATAGACTTTCTGGTAGACATTTTTTCAAAATGACCTTTACTTCCGGCCAAAGGCAAAGGAACGGCTATTTTTACAACAATTTCATCATTTTCCAAAACAGTTGAATGCCTGCCGTTTTTTGATGTGAAAAATTCTTCCACCGCTATTGTGCGTCTGTCTGTGATTATTTTTGCTTCCAAAACCGTGAGTGCCGGTGCCGTATCACTGGGGTTTACGGCAACACACTTGTTTACCGCACCGAAAATTGAATGGTGACCAAGCTCGCCGGTAATGGCAAGACACTTTTTCCCTCCTTTTCGTACACAATCAATGCGCCCGCCCAATTGATCAGGATAACGATAGTACCAACAACGATTTTCCTGACAGATATTTCCGCCGATGGTCCCTGAGTTCCTTAGAAGTTTAGATGCTGTTTTTTGTACGGCAAGGTCTAAAACCGGCAACTTTTCTTTAATCAGTGACGATTGGGTGATTTCCGTTAATGTTGTTGCGGCTCCTATTGTAATTTCTTTTTTTTCTGCTTTGATACCTTTCAGCTCCGGAATATTTTTTAAATTAACCAAAAAATCGGGCGGATCCATATAAATACCACCTCTGAGTCCTCCTAATAAATCAGTTCCACCGGCAATTACCTTTGCAGACTTTACAGAGCCAAGTAAGGAAACGGCTTCTGGTATGCTTTGGGCATTTTCATGTTGAAAGCTTTTCATTTTTTTTCCTCTGATATTTTGCCAAGTGCTTTTAATATTTTTTCAGGTGTAAAGGGAGTTTCTAAGAGTCGAACGCCAATGGCATTATAAATGGCATTGGATACTGCGGCTGGTCCGGGGCAGGCCACTCCTTCTCCGCAAGCCGATGCTCCGAAAGGATGTGTGGGGTCACCTGGAATTTCAAGAATAATCGGTTCCACTTCAAAATCAGAAATCGTCGCGTGTTTGTAGTCTTCCCATTTGCAATTGAGAAGTTTTCCAGATTTTTTATCGACAATGCAGGCACTTCCCAAAACAGCATTCTCCATTCCGTGTCTTGCATTTAAAAATTGGCCTTCGACCACTTTAGGATTTAACGCCTTTCCAACATCCTGCGCATGGGTCACTTTCACGTTAAAAATTGCGCCCGTTTCTGTATCAACATCCAAACTTACAAACTGAGCCCCTCTTTCTTTCGGCAGATAAATACCGCCTTCTTTAATCTCGGGAACCGGAATGCTGCTTTCGGGGGGAGCCTGAAAATGATAAAATCCTTCAATATAATGATGGCCGCCGTAAATATTAATGGGTCCGAAAGCCTCGGCAAAGGTCATGGTTTCGGAGGGATCGGCCATTTTAATAATTAAGCCGTTTTTAATATCAAGCTCATCAGGAGAGCAGGACCATCTGTCAGCAGCTAATTTTAATACCTTTTGCTTGGCATCCATGGCTGCTCCATGAGTCGCCCAGCCCTGCATCCAGGTGCCGCAGCTTGATGCGGACATACAGGCATAAGGCGTGCTGTCGGTATCATGACATACAAGTTTTACCGATTCGTACGGTACGCCAAAGGTTTCGGCAGCCACCTGACATTGAACCGTATGTTGACCCTGTCCCAGATCTGCCAGCGCACAATATAAACTCAACGTACCGTCGCGATAGACTTTTACCATGGAAGCGGTGTCATTGCCGGTTCCAGGTTTGCCAGCCATCATGCAGAAGATGGCCACACCAATACCGGATCTTATTCTGCCTGTTTTTTCCGAAGGCGGTCTCCAATTTTCTTTCCAGCCGACCCTTTCGGCGCCTTTATCCAGACACTCTGAGATGTTACTTGCTCCTAAAAAAGCAGACTTATACGTAAGCGGATCATAACTGGAATCAATATCACCCATACGAAAATGATTCATTTTCCGCAACTCAATGGGATCAAGCCCCAGAATTTCCGCGGCCCGATCCATGGTGGTTTCAACAGCGAAATGACCTTCGGGAACACCGTATCCTTGCCATCCGCAGGATAGAAAACGATTTGTCCAAACATAATGCATTTTGCCACGCAGGTGTCTGCAATTTCGTGCGTAAAGAACCGTTCCAGTAGCATTTATTATATTTTTAACCGGCCACTTGTCTCCACCGCTGCCAAGTTCTGCCCAGGATTCCATATCCATAACAATGAGCTTGCCGTCTTTGGTGAAACCGATTTTAAGATTCATAAGAGCTCCCCTTGACCAGCCGCAAAGCATTTCTTCTTCTCTGGTATAGGCGCACCTCACCGGTTTTGAAAGTTCAAGGGCCGCAAAAGCGGCGATCGGAATATAATGAGACGGATGATTAATATCGGAAACCTCGGCAATTTTGCCTCCAAAACTCGAGCCGGTAAAAGGGGAAACATAATTGATGGATGCAGCATTAATTCCTAGTAGTTCGGCCAGGACTGCTTTTCCATGGTGGATTGCTTGGCTGTGGGTGTAAACGGTAAGTCTATCCCCATCATAATCCACCACACTCCCTCTGGGGTTCATGGCGGGCGACTTTGCGTAAGCATATTTAATGTTTTTTTGCTCTACGATAACATCTGCTTCTTTAAAGCCCTGTTCAACATCACCAAAGCCATGGAAGTCCGCGAGTTCTTTTTTGCGCCATAAACCGGTCTTTGGGTCGGGATCACTTAAATAGTAGCTGAGTTCCCAGGTATGGACATTGGGTTGGCCTTCAAAAACACTTGGCGCATCAGGTTTGATTGCATCTTCCAGGGAGAGAACAAAGGGTTTTTGTTCATATTCTACTTTAATAAGCTTGATCGCTTCATGGGCAATATCCTCATCTTTGGCAATAACCGCAGCCACATGTTCACCGACATAGTGCACATCCGGTCTGAAAACCTTCGGGCAGTTCTTATAGGTTAAGATCAGTTCCACCCCTGGCAGTTTTTCGGCTTCGGTTGTGTCCAGAGATGTAATGATAGCTTGGGGATAAGGGCTTCGGAGCATTTTAGCGGTTAACATTCCTTTCAGATAAACATCTGAATAATATTTAGCCGTTCCGGTTACCCGGGCTAATCCATCCTTTTGGGTGACATGTTTGCCAATAACAGAGAATTCCCGCTGCATTATTTACCTCCCTCGGCGACCATAATTTCCGCTGCCCGTTGAACGGCTTTAATAATGTGATCATAATTACTGCAGATGCATAAATTCCCGGAAAGGGCCTCTTTGATCTCTTCAACACCTGGATTGGGATTTTCGTCCAGTAATGCTTTGGCTCCCATAATCATCCCCGGGGAACAGAAACCGCATTGTGCCCCGTACTCTTCAAGCCAAGCGGTTTGCAAAGGATGAATGTTTTTGAGATCTTTGCTCAATGATTCGATGGTTTCTATGGTTTTTCCTTCGCATTCTACTGCTAACGTCAGGCAACTTGCTGTGGCTTTGCCGTCCATAATAATTGTGCAAGCCCCGCATTCTCCTCCGCTACACGCAACTTTCAAACCGGTGAATCCGAGTTTTTCGCGAAGGACAAAGGCTAGAGTCCAATGATTTTTCACAATAAGCTCAAATTCTTCACCATTAACCATTAAATTGATAATTTTCTTCATACTTTCCGCCATTATTAAAATTCTCCTAAAAGTTTAGGTTTTGCCGCTTTATCCGGATCGCCGTCTTTTTGCAGCAATCATGACCGCATCGACGATGTGCTGATAACCCGTGCACCGGCACAAGTTGCCGCTAATAGCCGATCTTACTTCTTCCTCCGTGGGACTCGGATTTTCATCCAGTAGACTTACAGCGGCCATAAGCATGCCGGGTGTACAAAAACCGCATTGCACTGCGCCTTTTTCGAGAAAAGCTTTCTGCAGCGGG
>JASFIU010000196.1:0-8159 GCA_050122495.1 Desulfobacterales bacterium
CCTTCTGTTTTCCTACGGTGTTTTGCCGGTACATGAGCCCGATCACCCCGAAGACTGGAAACCATGGGCGCGAAACTGGCTGCAAACCGTTGGGGAAGTTGGGAACCTGGTCGTCTTGACCGAGGGACCGTCTAAAAAACATCCGCACCGCAACAACCGCATGGAGATACTCGACTTGAGCCGGACTTAAAAAAAGCGCCTCGCTTTTTTGGGTTACCAGTTGAGTCCCGCTTATAGCGGGATTGAGCCCGTTAAAACAAGGAATAATGTTTAATTTTATTTTTTAACCGGCAAACGGGCCAACGGGTAACGGGCTCAACCTGAAGAATTAGATCTCTAAAATAGGAGAAAGATATGAGCTCAAATATCGCAGAGATGCGGAGGCATGCTTTACAGATCTTTCAGGCCGGGTTAAAGGCCGTGGATCCGGTGGAAGCGATACAGCGTCATACCCGATTAGAAAAAGATCTTCTTTTTATCGGGGACCGGCAATTCAACCTTAAGGATTATGATAGAATTCTGGTTGTTGGTGCCGGAAAAGCCGCCGCCCCCATGGCCAAAACCGTGGAAGATCTTCTGGGAGGTCTTATTTCCGACGGCGTCGTTGTGGTCAAAGATGAGCACGGCCTGCCACTGGAAAAAATAAAGGTCTGCGAGGCCAGTCATCCGGTTCCGGACAAACGCGGGGTACAGGGCACCGAAGAAATCCTCTCCCTGGTAGAAAACGCAGGTGAACGCGATTTGATCATATGTCTGATATCCGGGGGGGGATCTGCACTTTTAATTGCTCCGGTTGAGGAAATATCGCTTGAAGACAAACAAAATGCCACAAAACTTTTGTTGGCCTGCGGTGCCACGATTCATGAGATCAACACCGTCCGCAAACATCTTTCCCGGGCCAAGGGCGGCCGATTTGCACAGATGGCCAATCCCGCCACCATTACAAGCCTGATCCTTTCAGATGTGGTCGGGGATGATCTGGATGTGATTGCCTCGGGGCCGACGGTTCCGGATTCCAGTACGTTTGAAGATGCTGAACAGATACTCAAGGGTTATGGAATCTGGGACCAGCTGGCATCATCTGTCCGCAACCATATTGGGAAGGGATCTTCCGGCCAGATAGAGGATACCCCGAAATCAGATAACCCCGCTTTTTTAAAATGTTCCCAGGTGCTGGTCGGAACCAATCTGCACGCATTAAAGGCGGCCGGCGAGGCCGCCGAAAGCCTTGGATATCGTCCGCTAATTCTTTCTTCCAAAGTAGAAGGCGAAGCCCGTGAGGTAGCCAAGTTTTATACGGCCATTGCCAAGGAAATCCTCGAATCAGATTATCCGACAGAACCTCCTGTCTGTGTGCTCGCCGGAGGAGAAACAACGGTAACCCTGCGGGGAGATGGCCGCGGGGGACGCAACCAGGAGTTTGCACTGGCCGCAGCGCTGGCAATCGAGGGCTGCGACGATGTAATCGTGCTGAGCGGCGGCACTGACGGAACGGACGGTCCTACAGACGCGGCCGGGGCGATCGCCGATGGCACCACTGTGGCACGGGCCCGTGAAAACGGTATGAATCCCAAAGATTTTCTGCAGCGCAACGATTCCTATAACTTTTTCCAGAAGCTTGATGATCTCGTAATCACAGGACCGACCCGCACAAATGTGATGGATCTGTATATGCTGATGGTGGGCAGCGTTAAATAATTTCAGATTTTGGTTTAGTTAAAAAATGTATTTCATTATTAAAATCCGAAATCGATAATGATGCGTCTGTTCGGCTAATGTTTCTATTTCGATAGAGCCAATCGGCCGGCTGCCGATTGATCCAAAAACCAAATCAGCTTTCCGTCAGAGGGCTGAATGCGTTGCACGGGATAGCGGTTTGATTCGATATCGTCCTCCAGAACCGCCTTAAGTGTATCCGCTTTTTCTTCTCCACTAACAAGAAAAATAATGCGGTCGGCATTGTTGATTGCGGAAGGGGTCAGGGTGATGCGAGAGGATTGAAATTTTTCGATCCAATTGGCAACCACCAGGCGTTTGGTTTCCTCAAGGGCGTGAGTGCCGGGAAATAGGGATGCGGTGTGTCCATCAGGGCCCATACCCAATAGTACACAATTAAAGCGGGGCATGTGACCCGAATCGATTTTAAAAACCCGACGAATTTCCCGCTCATAGTCCGCAGCGGCTCTGTCGGCGTCAGAGTCCTCAGCCCTTATGCGGTGGATGTTTGTTGAAGGGATCGGCACCTTAGACAACAATGCATGGTCTGCCATGCGATAGTTACTGTCCGGATGATGCGGCGGGACGTGGCGTTCATCACCCCAGAAAACATGGATGCGATCCCAGGGAATCTGTTGCTGCAGCGCAGCATCATTGGCCAACAGTTCATACAGGCGCCTGGGGGTTGAACCGCCGGACAAGGCGATTGTGTAAAGGTCATGCGTTTGCAGGGATTCAGATATATGTTTTACAATTGTTTCAGCTGCAGCCCTGCTTATCGCATCTATGTCGGCGGCGACCTGAACTTTATGATTTTTTGAAACCATGTCGATATGTATGGTTGGACCGGTTGATGTCACGCATATTTATAAGACTCTTTGAAATATAACAATCCAACCGAATTTGCGCAAATTAAAGATTTAGGGCCGGCTTGCGATGAAGAAATTTAGGCTTATAATGTAAGAAATACACATTCAGGGAGACGTCAACATGTTAGCTAAAGTGAATCCGACCGCCACAAAAAGCTGGCAAAAGCTCAGCCGCCACTATGAGAAAACAAAACATGTCCACATGAAAAGCCTATTCGCGGAGGACCCCCAGAGATTTGATAAATTCTCCATCCGACTGAACGATATGATGGTCGACTTTTCCAAAAATAGAATCACCGAAGAAACCATCGATCTTTTAGTTGCCTTGGCCGAAGTGTCCGGCTTAAAGAATGCGATTGAAAATATGTTTGATGGAGGGAAGATCAATGAAACCGAAAATCGCGCGGTCCTGCATACCGCCCTGCGAAACAGGGATAACCGCCCGGTTTTTGTCGACGGCCGCGATGTGATGCCGGAAGTGAACGCGGTTTTAAAAAAGATCGAAGATTTTTCCACCCGATTAATCGGCGGGGATTGGAAAGGATATACCGGCAAAAAGATCACCGATATCGTCAATATCGGCATCGGCGGTTCGGATCTGGGGCCGGTCATGGTCACAGAGGCTTTAAAACCGTATGCCCAAGAAGGCTTATCCGTTCATTTTGTCTCCAATATCGACGGAACCCACATCAAGGAAACATTGAAAAAGTTAAATCCGGAAACCGCCCTGTTTATGATTGCTTCCAAAACCTTTACGACCCAGGAGACCATGACCAATGCATTTTCGGCCAGAGAGTGGTTTTTAAATGCGGCCAGGGACCCGGTGCATGTGGCCCGCCATTTTGTTGCGATTTCAACCAACGCTGAGGTTGTCGAAAAATTCGGCATCGACAAAGATAACATGTTTGTTTTCTGGGATTGGGTGGGGGGCCGCTATTCTTTATGGTCAGCCATCGGTCTGTCTATCGCCTGCTATATCGGATACGAAAATTTCGCTAATTTATTGCAAGGGGCTTTTGAAATGGATCAGCATTTTAAAACAGCCCCGATCGCTAAAAATATTCCGGTGATACTGGCCTTGATCGGGATCTGGTATAACAATTTTTTCGGGGCCCAAACCGAAGCCATCCTGCCCTACGATCAGTACATGCATCGATTTCCGGCCTATTTTCAGCAGGGCAATATGGAAAGTAACGGAAAATCGAGCGATCGAAATGGTGAAAAAATTGATTACCAGACCGGGCCGGTCATCTGGGGTGAACCGGGCACCAACGGACAGCATGCATTCTATCAGCTCATTCACCAGGGCACCAAATTAATTCCGGCTGATTTTTTGGCGCCCGCAATCAGCCATAACCCCATTGGCGAACATCATCAGATTTTACTATCGAACTTCTTCGCCCAGACCGAGGCGCTTTTAAATGGAAAAACCGAAAAAGAAGTAATTGCAGATTTGAAAAAAGACGGCAAAACCGATAAGGAAATTCACCACCTGCTGCCCCACAAACTGTTTGAGGGTAACCGGCCAACCAACTCCATACTGTTTAGAAAGCTCACACCCAAGGTCCTGGGTAACTTAATCGCCATGTACGAGCATAAAATTTTTGTCCAGGGGGTGATCTGGAACATTTTCAGTTTCGATCAATGGGGCGTTGAGCTCGGCAAACAACTGGCAAAAAAAATCTTGCCCGAGCTGGCAGATGATCAACCGGTGCATTCTCACGATTGCTCTACAAATGGTTTGATCAACACGTACAAAGAGATGATAAGCTAAGTGGTGCGTTCCACAAGTAATTTACAAAATACGATCTGATTTTAGGTTTCAGTGGGCAATTTAGGAATTGCGAATTTAGGAATTTAGGAATTGAAGGTATGCTGCCCATTGAGAGCCTCAGGGTCGAACGATCATTTTAATTCCTGAATTCCTCAATCATTGAATCCGGAAACCTTAAACCTAAAGAAGGATTACTTTTTGTAAATTACTTGTGGAACGGAATACTGGAAGCTATCTTAAGATAAATATTTCAACCGTAAGGAGAGGAGGATTATGAAAATGACGATGAAAAAATGGACCATTGTAATTGTTTCCTTGCTGCTGTTTCTAACGGGCTGCGCCCAGACAAATGGCAACACGGCCAAGGCACCCGCATCCGCTTCACCGGTCATTGATCGCATCCAGCAGCGCGGTGAGCTTGTCGTCGGCACGGCCGGCAACATGCCCCCGCTGAATATGACCACCAAAGAGGGTGAACTGATCGGGTATGAAGTCGATCTGGCCAAAAACATGGCATCGGCCATGGGGGTCAGAGCCAAAATGGAAGTCATGCCTTTTGCCGAATTGATACCGGCCTTACAGTCGGGTAAAATCGACATTATTCTGTCAAATATGACCATTACCCCCGGACGTAACCTCAAAGTGGCTTTCGTGGGGCCTTATTTTGCTTCCGGCAAAGCGTTCATGACCAAAAAGAAAACCCTGGCGACGGTGGACGATCCGGCAAAAATCGACGCCAAAAATACCAAACTGGTAGCGCTTAAAGGCTCTACCAGCCAGGCGTTTGTCGAAAAAGCCATCCCGGATGCCACCCTGGTTACCGCCAATGACTATGATGAGGCCGTGAAGATGGTGCTCGATGACAAAGTGCATGCCATGGTAGCGGATTATCCGATTTGCGTGGTTTCAATTTTTCGCTATCCGGGCCAGGGGTTGTTATCGGTGCTTACCACCCTCACCTATGAACCCATCGGGGTGGGAGTGCCGGCAGGTGATCCCCTGCTGGTCAACTGGGTTGAGAATTTTATGGGAATTGCCGAAAAAGTCGGTTTGTTCGAAGAGTTAAAAAGGAAATGGCTCTTGCAAGCAGATTGGCTGCATCGGCTGCCATAAGTCACTATGTTGCGGGTTGCGCGTTTCGGGTTGCGGGTTAATACTTTGTTTATCCTCACCCGCCTCTTGCTGACGCGCAACCCGTAACCCGCAACGCGCAACTATTCTTGAATCATTTGGTTTCCACAAATTTTCCGTCTTTAAATTCCCCGGTCACTTCTTTGCCGTCCGGATAAGTCATCGTGCCACTGCCGGTGGGTTCGCCTTCTTTAAATTCACCGGTATATTGTCTGCCGTCGGGGTAGTTCATGGTCCCCTGCCCGGTGCGTTCGCTGAATTTGAAGTCGCCAGCGTACTTGCGGCCGTCGGGATAATACATGGTGCCTTTTCCGTGGCGCTGCCCGCTTTTAAACTGACCAATATATTTGCGGCCGTCCGGGAAAGTCAACTCGCCCTGTCCGTAACGCTCGCGGAACTTCCACTGCCCGACGTACTTCGTACCGTCCGGCATGGTATAGGTGCCCTCAACGATTTCGTTATCCTTCCAGGTGCCTACGAGTTTGCGTCCTCCGGGTAAAAGAAAAATACCTTTTCCATGGCGCATGCCGTCTTTGAAATTGCCAATAAACTTTTGGCCGGTGGTGGTCACCAGGGTTCCATATCCGTTGATGCAGTCGCCCTCGATACATTCATCCGCATTAACACCAATTGGGCTGATGGTAATCAATATAAACAACACAATGAAAAATAGTCTCATCTTCTATGTCCCTTATTATGTTTATATCCAAAAACTGCTGAAGCCGACGTCTTTGGATACAATCCTTGCCATCATCGCTTTGACTTTTTTGACACGAACAGGCCGACAAACCAAGCGACCACCACGACCAGGTAGATCTGGCCGGTAATCGCTTCCAAAACCGACAGTGCTACTGCTTGGGACCCTACCGGCGTAACGTCACCGTAACCCAAAGTCGTAATCGTTACCAGGCTGAAATATAAATAAATATTTTCGGCACCCAGGAGTTGATCATGCGCCACTGCAAAAGATCCGGGGTACAGGTTCTCTAATAACCGATAAATAAAAGTCCACATCAGCGCCATGAGCAGATATACGGAAACTGCAGCAGATATGGTTTGTCTGGTAACCGTCTCTTGAGTAAAAATATAATTCAGAATCGAAATGACTGCGAACCCAAAGACAATTAACCCGCAGATGTAACCGATTGTGGTCACGGTATTGTGTATGGGAATATCCGGGGTCCACACCGCCAGAATCGCCGGTATAAGCAAGATTGTCGCAATGATGATGTGAAGTCTATTTTGAGATGCAGCGTAAATCGTGGCAATAAAAATGATGGAAAAAAACACTTCCATAAATAAACGCAGTCCGATGAAGCCCTCGATGAAAGGACCCAGCACAATCAGCGCCACAAGGAAGACGATCAGAAAGAGAAATCTATCTTGGTAATACGCTTTCGCAAAAGACGAGAACGATTTTATCTTCATGGGCCGATCTTTAACCTCCTGTCCGCAACGATTAGACAGCTTCTAATTTGACTGCAAAGCTGTTAAAGCGAGTTTTGAAGCGTGGCCCCAATACACGCATAATTTATATCGCCATCGGTATTGCATTTAAAGAAGTAGGGTAGCAGGATTTTTTTATATTGGCAAAAAAAATCTTTGAGTCAACGACCACCCGCATAGCGGGTGGCTTGGATTTTACCGTCCGAGGCGGTAAAGGCGGGGCACGAAGTGACCTAATCGTTGAAAGCAACGCGGTGAAACCGGGTGCGAAGTCCCGCCATGGCGGGATTTGGAAAACCCAACCTTCTAACCCCGCTGTTGCTTGCGGTTGATCTGCTCTATTTTTTGTTTCAACCGTTCGATTACCTGGCCGGGTGTCTCTTTGCTCAGAAGCGATCTGAATTGGGCGCGGTAATTCCTCACCGCGCTGATCCCCAACACCTCGATATCGTAAATCTTCCACAGCTCATTGCGTTTGATCATGCGAAGATCAACCGGAATTTTTTGACCCTTCCAGACGACTTTGATGTTTACCCGTGCACGGTTAGCGGATTTAAGCTCCTGGCTCACATAAATAAGGCTTTCGTCTTTATACTTTTCCTGCAATTTCCCCATATAAAATTTGCCTAAAAATTCGGTAAATACTTTGACAAATTCCTCTTTTTGCGAAGGCGCAAAATCTTTCCAGCGAGAGGCCAAAACCCTTCTGGAAAATTCACGAAAATCAAATAGCTGCTCCAAAATTATTCTGAGCTTCTGTTGCTGGATTTCCTTTCGGTCAGCGTCATTAAATTCAGGATTTTTTAAAACTCGAAGGCCTTCTTCAACGCCTTTCTGCAGCGCATCGATCGGTTGGTTACCGTCAGCCAATGCGGGGATTGTTGTAAAAACCAAAAGGCAGCCAATTAGAATATTTCGCATGGAACCGATCCTCAATAAAAAGGTAGTGTTCATCGAGTTAGGACCTTAAGCTGTACCTGTCAAATCCTTTCGAAGAGGATATATTGTACATATCCATACAATGATTAAGTTTAAGATGTTACCCCTGGGGGCATCTGTAAACCATAAGAGGGATATACTCACGAGTAAAAAAAGAATTAAGGCCGTTTGAGCAATCAAACGGCCTTTTGTTGATAGAACGGTTTTGCTCCGAAAAAACTACTTGGCGGTTGCCGGTTCTTCAGGTTCGGCTTCTTTGCACACGATGGTCGGGTCGGCCATTA
>JASFIU010000197.1:0-8139 GCA_050122495.1 Desulfobacterales bacterium
AGGATACAAAGATTCGGTTAAAGAGAGTTGAAAAGAGCGGACATTTTGAAATGACTAAATATTAATGACCTTGTCGGCCAGCTGCATGGCTGTAATAATATCCAGCATGTTGGTGGTTTCACCCACCTGCTTGTCTTGAAGGAGGTCGAAGTGAGTCAGGCAGGTTCCACAAACCAGAATTTGAAGCCCATTGTCTTCCAGTTCTTTAAGGTCCGGAATGACTTCTGAATCTCGGGTGGCAAGCTTTACACCGTTGTTGACCAAGACCAGCCGCCACAGATCCGACCCCATCTCTTTTAAGGTTCGAATAAAATTGACCATGAGCTTCAATCCGAGCCCATCATCGCCGTATCCGAGCCGATCCGTGGCCATCATGACCATGATTTTCATCTGTCCGGCTTTGGCCGCTGGCGCTGCTTCCGGCTCGGTTAACGAAGTTTCCTCACATTTGCCAACCACATAATAGCCGTCGGCATCCTTTTCAAGGGCGATCTCAAATCCCCGGGATTCGAGAAAGCGCTTGACATTTTGCTGGGCGGCCTCGTTGTCCACAACAACCCGCACCGTATTCAGCTGTTGTGCCTCTATTGCCGCCTTGGTATGCAGCACCGGTACCGGACAGGCTAATCCTTTTGCATTGATTTCCTTCATGTCTATCTTCTCTTCTTAAGTTTCTTGTGATAATTTCGGGTAATTATCAGCATTCGCAAAGCATCAAACAACGTCTCCTAATTTACCAGAATTCTTTCGGGTGGTGCTGAAATGACCTCCCCAATTACTGCAGATTCGACGATACCTTTTTGATGCAGTTCATCGACCAGATTAACGGCCTCATCCCGGTCCAGGCAAATAAGCAACCCCCCGGAAGTCTGGGGATCGAACAACAGATCCCGCATCAGCGGGTTCACGGAAGAAGAAAATTCAACCATCGACTCCCGGAACGCTTTGTTATTTAATGCACCCGCCGGCAGCATCCCCATAGCCGCATAGTCGATTGCTTCAGGTAATACGGGAATATTGCCGGCATCCAGCATGAGGCCGCAGCCGGAGTCGACGATCATCTCGGCCAGATGACCCAGCAGTCCGAAACCGGTGATGTCCGTACAGGCATGAACATTGAATCTATGCATTACCTCGGCCGCGTCCCGGTTGAGCACGGCCATCAATTGCGTCACCCTTTCAATAACTTCGTCTGAAGCGACGCCACCTTTAATGGCCGTATTAATAACACCGGTGCCGAGGGGCTTCGTCAGCACCAGACAATCACCGGCGTTTAAATTCTTTTTTGTCAGAATGCGGTCCGGATGGACGAAGCCGGTCACTGAAAGACCGTATTTCAGTTCGTTGTCCTCCACGCTGTGCCCTCCGATCAGCACGACCTCAGCTTCTTTCATTTTATCCAGTCCGCCCTGAATGATCTGGCGCAAAATGGAGATATCCATCTGCTTCAGGGGGAAGCTGACCAGATTCATAGCCGTTTTGGGAGTCCCGCCCATTGCATAGATGTCGCTTAAGGCATTGGCGGCAGCAATCTGGCCGAACCGGTAAGAATCATCGACAACCGGTGTAAAAAAATCTACCGTTTGGATGATGGCCAGGTCATCGGAAATTTTATAGACGCCAGCATCGTCCAGACTGTCCATGCCGACAATTACACTGTCATTGGTTGGAATCTCCAAACCGCACAAGGCACGCTCCAGGTCCCCCGGAGGCAGTTTGGACGCTCAACCGGCACCGGTTACCGTCTGGGTCAGGCGCATGCTACTGATATCTCCCATGGGTTTACTCCTAAATTGATTTATCCAGTCGTTTGACAACGCTTGTGCATACATAAAATTTATTGATAATTCAAATTGAAAATCTCAATGACTCCGACCCGATCTATTTGCTATATGAATAGGCTAGACGGGGCGGCTTCGGCGTTTTAACCAACAGGGCGTGACAATTTGGAGGGGGTCATCCGCATAAAAAAGACCATCGAATAAAGCTCAGAACCGTGCGACCGCCGTAAAAGAAATCTAATGGCACGCATGGCTTATATATCTCGGAACGTGATATCCAATTCTCCTTTTGGCAGTGGAACAATGAAAACCGGCTTCCTGGTCCGCCGCAGGACTCGTTTTGCGGTGCTTCCTAAGAAGGCATTCTGAATGATGCCTTTGCTGTGTGTTCCCATGATGATCAAGTCACAATTGAACTCGTCAGCCTTTCTCAGGATTACCTCTGCCGCAAAGCCTTCACGCACTTCTATGGATTCAATCCGTTCATTGCATTCCGGATCAGCTCTAAACTCCCTTTCACAAAAAATCTTGAGCCTTTTTTGAATGCGATCCAATGTATAGGTTTTTTTTTCTTTGAAAATCTGGTGTTGCTTATCCTCAGCAATGTTGGTCTTAACGAGAGCCGGCATTGTATCGAGCACATGTAAAATAATGATTCTGGCATCATGCTTTTTGGCGGAATCTATAGCATAGCGCAATACGTAAGCCGAGCTGTTAGACAGATCGGTTGCATAGAGAATTCTTTTTATTTGAGGAATCATCAGTTCCTCCTTTTGACTTTAGATGCAGTTTGGGGGCCAATTGCATGACTCTCATATGGTTACTTCTGGTAAAGCTTCTTCCAGGGATCTCTTTGGTTTCCCAGATAATTGGACAGGGCCAGATAAAAGGCGCCCACAGCCAATTCCGAACAATGATGATTTTGCGGTGGAAGCGTCTCCAGGTAATCGATTACGTTTTCGGGTGTGATGCCCCATGCCTCTTCGACTAATTTGTCCTGTGCCAGAAACGCAACTGTGTTACAGCAGGCATTGGTGTTGATGCAGCCGTTGGTATCAAATGAAACCGATTGAATTCGTCCGCGATGAACGAACAGAAACATTTCGATCGTATCGCCGCATCCGCCTGTGTTTTTTCCATATCCATCCGCATTCACGGGCTTTTCCCGTTTATCATGCTGAAAGGCCATTTTAAGATAATTTACAGAATGGTCTTTCCAAAAATTAAACTTTTCTTTTTCCATTTTTTGAACAATATCCTTAATAGATAGGGCCAAACTTCTCAGTAGCATATAACATGCCAATAAAAGTTATGATAATAATTTGAATAATTCGAATATGTTACTCTCTTAACTGTTTGTGGATAATTTGATATGGGCGGGCATATTAGAAAAATTTCGAAGATGGCTTTCGCAAAATTTCAAAAAGCAGGTAATTTGTTAAACGGAATGAGTGCAAATAGGCACTTTTCGTAGTAAAAATAATTATTCAGCAACCAGTTTTTTGCGGCGGTAGCGGAAAGTGTGATGGTTCATATTCAGCAGCTTCGCTGCTTTGCTTTCATTTCCTTTGGCCATTCTAAAGGCCTGCTCAATATAGTGCTTTTCAAACGATCGAAGCCGCTCGGATAAATCAAGACCTTCGGGCGTCAGTGGAGAAAGCCCACTCCCATTTTGGGCTTCAGCCGATGGGTGATGCTGAAACTGAGATTCCAACTCCAGCTCATTCAATTTAAGCTCCGGGCCTTTGCCCGTGAGCACCGCTCCTTCCATCAGGTTTTTTAATTCCCGCACATTCCCGGCCCAGTTGTGAGCCAGTAAAGCGTTCTTGGTTTCAGAAGAAATTCGGCTAAATGTTTTACCAAATTTATGGCTGAATTCCTGAAGAAAATATTTTGCGAGCGGGATAATATCGTCCGGACGCTCGTTTAGAGACGGCACCTGAACTTTGATCACCCCCAGCCGAAAATAAAGGTCTTTTCTAAATAGGCCGTCTTCGATCATTCTATTGATGTCTTTATTGGTCGCAGAAATGACACGAGTTTGAATTTTTAGTTTATTTGTGCCGCCGACTCTATAGAATTCACCGAGTTCAAGGAACCGCAGCAGCTTAGCCTGGGCTTCCAGGCTCAAGTCGCCGACCTCGTCTAAAAACAAGGTGCCGTTGGCCGATTCTTCGATTAACCCTTTTTTCCCGGATGCCCCGGCACCGCTAAAAGCACCTTTTTCATAACCGAAAAGCTCGCTTTCGATAAGATCTTTGGGAATGGCGGCACAATTCACGGTGGCGAAAGTCGCTTTGAAATTCGGGCTGTTATAGTGGATGGCACTGGCAATTAATTCCTTGCCCGTCCCGGTTTCACCCATGATGAGCACCGGCGTGTCCGGGCTTTTGGCCACCATTTGGACAAAATCCATCACATCCTGGATGGCATTGCTTTCTCTAATAAAGCACGGGATGTTCTCCTTGAGATGCTTTTCCTGAAGCTGCTGAATTTCCTTCTTCAGTCGTATTGAATCCAGAGCATTGCGTATCGTTACCTCCAAGCCGTCCATGTGAAGCGGCTTGACCACATAATCGTAGGCACCCAGTTTCATGGCAGAAATCACGGTGTCGACATCTTCGTAGGCGGTGATCATGATGACCAGAATGTCAGGATTTGAAGATTTGATTCGCCGAAGAGCCTCAATTCCGTTGATTCCCGGCAAACCCACATCAAGCAAAATTAAATCCGGCGGATCCTCTTCCAAAGCATCAATGGCAGGTTCTGCTTTAGAAAAAGACCGAATACGATAGTCGGTTTCAAGGGCCATCGTGACCCCGTCTCGGATGGTTTGTTCGTCGTCGATGACGAATATGGTAAAGCTAATCATAACGGGCTCCTGGTTTGAGGATACGGGTTAGTTGGCAGATTTACTTGGATTAATTGGAATTTCTATTCGGAACTCCGCCCCTCTGAATTCACTGTCTGATACAGTCAATGAGCCACCATGATCGGTGATGATTCGGTGACATAAACTTAAACCGATGCCGGTACCCTCATTTTTGGTGGTAAAATAAGGGTCGAATATTTTATCTCTGATTTCCGGCCGAACGCCCGGGCCTGAATCAGAGATCCGCATGACGATATGGTCGTGTTCTACCGACGAAGCAACGACAATTTTTTTACCGGCTTCCAGGGTTTTCATGGCTTCAGCAGCATTATTCAACAGGTTTAAAACCATCTCTTCAATTAAATTTTTATCGGCATATACTCGAGGCAAGTCATCGCTTAAAAATGTCTCAATATGAACACCACTTTTTCGCATCGTCACGGCAGTGAGATTGATCGCATCAGTGATGGGTTCATTGATATTTATTCGCGTCAACTTCGGCTCACTGGGTTTGGCGAAATCCATGACCCTTCGAATAACGGATTCTATTTTCAGAGATGCAGATTGGAGTTGTTTCAGTATTTGTTCGACCTTTTCTTCGCTTCCATCCCTGTGGTGGAGCTTTTTGAGGGTATTTAAATAGATGTTGATGCCCGAAAGTGGATTGCGTATTTCATGCGCAATACCGGCTGCCACACGGCCCAAAGAAGCCATCTTGTCCTGGATGGTCAAAAGGTGTTCCAGTTCTTTGGCTTGGGTCATATCCATCATATTCACCAAAATGGCATCTTTCCCTCGATATTCTATCAGGCTTGCCTGGCAGTGAACCCATTTCATACTGCTGCGGTTGGCTTTTTCATCCGGTGGATAAAATCTAAAATCCGTAACGCCAATCGGCAGCTTCCCTGCGCTTATACTTAGATAAAATGCATTTACTTTTTCAACATCATCCGGGTGGATGGACTCGGTGTCCGTAAATTTAATCGGCCGCGGTAATGGACCCAGCAGCCTTTCCTGTTCTGGATTCTGATAAACAACCTGGCCATCTTGAATGATAGATATGCCCGTTAAAGAATGCTCTACTAAATCCCGAAAGCGTTTTTCGCTTTCGACTAAAGCCGTTTGTGATCTATAGCGCTCTATGATTCTTCCAATGTGCTCGGCAATGGCATTGATCAGATTTCTTTCTTCTTTTAAAAAAGGACCTTCATCGCTTTGCGGTCTTTCTTCGAGATAATAAAGGGATAAAGCACCTTCTGTTTTTGCATGCACAACAATAGTCTGGGTAAGCTTCCATTGGGTTTCTTCAAAGTTTGCTGTGCTGAATTCTCGATCTTCTAAGATAATCCTGGCACAGGCGATATCTGGATAGCGCCAGGCAGGCGGAATGAGTTCAACGATTCCCTGAAGTATCTCATTTAAAGTGAGTCTGCGTCTTTCCACCAGACGAGATATCTCAAAAAGGCAGTTCAGCTCTTTGATGCGCTCACTGACATCATTCATACTTTTTTGCAGCTCTTTCTCAACCTTTTTACGCTCCTTTATCTCTGCGTCCAGTTCGTTCCTTGAAGCCGTCACGGCCTTTAGCTGTTCGGTCATTTGATCGAATGCCCGTCCAAGCTGTCCGATTTCATCTTTCGCATCGGTGGCGACTTTATGGTCCAGATTGCCTTTACCAATTTCTTCGGCGTCTTGCTGTAGAGCTTCAATCGGATCAGAAATGGATTTTGAAACGACAAATGCGGCAAATATGCTGAGCAGAATCACAGCAATTACGAGCACGAAAACAAAATCTCTTAGCGTGGTAACAGGCTCAAAGGCTTCAGCGAGGTCTATCTTGGCCACCATCCCCCAATCCAGTGAAGGAATGTATCGCCAGGCTGCTATGATCTTCTGGCCGCGGTAGTCCACGGATATTCCACTCCCATTATTGCCTTTGAGCGCTTCTTGAATAGGGATGGCTTGTCTCTCGCCGAAAACAACCTTTCTTTTTAAGGCTGCATCCGGGTCATGACGGAGAGGGTTTAGAAACAGTGCATGATTTCCAACTTTTTTGGCGATTAAGGTCTCACCGGTCTCTCCCAATCCAGTCGTATTTTGAATGAGTTCATAAATCGGCGCCATGTCGGTCTCAAAAGCGGCCACCCCCAAAACCTGACCCCCATCAGAACGAATCGGTGCTAAAAAGAGCATAGAGAAGCGGCCACTTCCGATTTTACTCGCAAAAATATCTGAAATTCGAATTGCGTTTTGGCTATCGACAAATGATTTTCTCCACGGGTCCGGTATGTCCTCGCCAAGTAGTTTCCGAGTTGAGGAGCGATCCAAGACGTAAACGATTTTGCCTTTCGGGTTTGCCAAAATAACGTTTCTGAAATCATAAACCGGTTCGTATATTCGAATCGCCTGGTCAAGTTCATCTCTGATGGTTTCATAGACCGAACTGGAAAAGTCGCCCGGAAACTCTGCAAGGATAGAGGCATATTTTTTTAGTGATGGCCGTTGTTGGGCAATCATGATGTGATTTTTCTGATCGACAAAAAAATCTTCGATCCTTTGGGCCTTGAGATCGGCAATACTTTTCAGTTCTTCAATTCGGAGGGATTCCAGGGTATTCCTGGCATGGTAATACCCCAGCACACCGACTAGAAACATAGGGGTTGTGGTACATACCAGAAGAATCAGGATCATTTTCTTTCGAATGGTCATATTAATGTCCGACCTTGAAAAGTATCAACTTGTCAATTCTTGACCCAGTTAAATAATTCAAACTCAAATTCATATCCGAAGTAATTTTTCAGCTTACCATAACAAAAATTTTCGGAATTTTGCGAAAAAAATTTCGAAAATTTTCTAAATTCTGAATCAATTCAACCCCGCCTATCAATCTAGACAAAGATAACTATCTGATTTCGTATAACTTTTCTCCGATGAGCGCCGCCGGCATACTCCATGCTTTGGTATTTTAATGAAAAAAACGTACCATTTCATCTGATCGGTTAAAAAATCAGCCAAAGCGTATCAAATGTCAACAGAGGTTATCAAACAGATTACAGGGGGAGGGTTCGATGTGTCTCCATTGCCCTGACACCTGACACCTGCTTGCTGACACCTTTAAATTCCTTTCACCCGAAACCTGTAACCTAAAAACAGGACTGTGTTTTGTAAATTACTTGTGGGACACAACACCAGGTTACTTGCATCTTGTATCTGATACATGATACGAAAAGCTTTCCCGGGTAACGCCAATTTATTCTTATGACCTCCAAAATACGTCATTTTGTTTGTTTTTATAAAATCCGGATGCTAAAAAATGAACATGGAAAATCGCTCCCAATGGAAAATTGTCTTGATTGACGATGAAGAAGATATCCGCGAGGTAATGACGATTTCTCTTCAGGACGCCGGTTACATAGTCGCCTCCGCAGCGGACGGTACGGCTGGGCTCCAGCTCTGTGAAGACACTTCTCCCCAGATCGTAATCAC
>JASFIU010000198.1:0-8099 GCA_050122495.1 Desulfobacterales bacterium
CTCACCGAACTGATTGATGAGGCCGTCGGTTACCCTGAACACACCTCCATCAACCCCGACATCTTCTCCCAAAACGATAACACTATCGTCTTTTTCCATTTCCTGCTGCAGTGCCAAATTGAGGGCCTGAACCATCGTCATTTTAGCCATGATTGCCCTCCTCTCCACCCGCGGAAAGCTCCCGGGCCAGGTCTGCTTTTTGTTCCTTTAAATACGGTGGCAATTCGGCATACGCATGGTCAAACATATCGATCGGATCGCCCAGCGCCTCCATTTCCTTTTCAGCGCCGTCCACGGCTGCCTGTATCTCCTCCATAACTTCGGATTCGAATTCAAGCAGCATCTCTTCAGTAAGCAAGCCCTTATCCAGGAGGTATTTTTGAAATCTGGGCAATGGATCGCGTTTGCTCCATTTTTCAACTTCTTCATCTGTGCGATAGCGCTTGGGGTCGTCAGCGGTGGTATGCATCATCAAACGGTAGGTCACGCATTCAATCAAGGTGGGCCCGCCACCGGTACGTGCTCTTTGCACCGCTTCCTGAGCAGCGGCATAGACCGCCAGAATATCATTCCCGTCCACCTGAATCCCCGGCAGACCATATGCCAGGGCCTTCTGGGCCAGCGTTTTTGAACGCGTCTGTTTGGAAAGGGGCACCGAGATTGCCCAATGATTATTCTGGCACACAAAAATCACCGGGGCCTGGAACACCGCGGCAAAATTTAAGCCTTCATGAAAATCGCCTTCGGACGTGGCGCCATCTCCAAAATAGGTCATCGCCACGTCATCTGTTTCCCTGTATTTGGCGGCCCAGCCCAGGCCAACGGCATGAATTGCCTGTGACCCCACGGGAACCGATATGGGCATATCATTGCGATCTTCGGGGATATCGATGCCTTCGCCAAATCCGTTGTTATAGATGATAATGCTTTCAAGGGAACGGCCGCGCCATATTTCCGCCGCTGTTTCGCGGAAAGCCGGAACCATCCAGTCGCTGGGACGTAAATGTGCAATCGTGCCGAGCTGGGCGGCTTCCTGACCTTTTATCGGAGGAAACGTTCCGATACGACCCTGCCGCTGAAGATTAAGCAGGCGCTCATCAAACTTGCGAGCCAAAAGCATGGTCCGATGAAGTTTGAGTAAAACATCTTCGTCAATATCGGGCTCCAGCTTTTTATCCAATTGCCCTTTTTCATTTAAAATCGAAAGGTATTCAACTTTTTCGGAAATCGTTATTTTTTTACGCGGCATCGCGGGACTCCTTTGTAAAAACGGTGATAACCCCGGCCGTAAAAGATTTTTGGCTTTACTTCCAGAGTTCAGAATAACAAATTAATAATGGTGCGGATTTTCGCTTAGTCAAGAGCCTGCGGTTTAACTCGAACCTTTCCCTGATCGATCTTGGAGATCAACCGGCGAAATTCATGAAAGAAGTCAATTCAGTTTTCTTCTGGATTTGAAACGGTTTGTGTCAAAAGATCTTTCGCGGAGGATAAAGTCTTTCAATCTCTGTCGTTTAGGAGTGGGCTTTCATTACACCTGGGGAGTCTTCATAGAGAGTTGAGCGAGCGAATGGGGGTAGGGAAAAAGTAAGCCGTATACCGACCATAAAATATGAACCTTTAGGCGGCTGAATCAGCCCACAGCTCATGTTTCTTTTCGGGCTGAGTACGTAACCAGCTTTCAGTGGAGGCGTCTAATGTTTTCAAAGGGAGCAAAATTTTCAGGTAAAAATTACTCTACAATTTCAAGGACCGTGCGTTTGTTCATCTTCGCTGAGGCGGCGCCTAAAATGGTGCGAATCGATTTGGCAGTGCGCCCCTGTTTTCCGATGATTTTTCCCAGATCCTCTTTGGCCACTTTTAGCTCAAGTACGGTAGCCTGGCTGCCTTCTAATGCCGTGACCGTAACCTGCTCCGGATTGTCTACCAATGCCTCGGCAATACGTTGAATCAGATCTTTCATTTCCATAATCCCCCCCCAATGCCTTTTCAACATGAATATCAAATAAAATTCTTCAGGACCCAAAATATCCAGTAAAAAGCTCAGAATGAACTGCAAATTTTCCCAAAAAGCGGGTTTTTTATAGCATTGAGTCAACGACCACTCGCAAAGCGGGTGGCTTGGATTTTACCGCCATCGGCGGTAAAAAACAGGGGCGCGAAGCGACCCAATCGTTGCGGGTGGAACCGGGTGCCACGCACCCGGTTTGGAACACCCAATCAAGGGTTACCATCTTTCGATGATGGTAAAATCTGGTTCAATTTGGTTCATTATAAGGGAAATTATTTTGTCGATCTGATTGCATCGTCTAATCTAGGTTTTTAGATACTATTTTCAGTCAGGTTTGTAAATTATAAATACAGAAACCGCTGAATTTTTATGGTCGAAAGGGATTCCAATCGTAAGGATCTAAGGACTGAATCGGCTCGGCCGGATTTTAGGACGGACTTGAGCTTAGCGGATGCCTTGTTTTTTAAAGCGTTGTGTCTATATTTTTTAGAAGTGGTTTCAAAACCCTATCATCGCATAAGGAGCAGCCATGGATTTTTCAATACCCGCTGAGCTTTCCCAGGAAATCTTACGCTTTAAAAAATTTATCAAATCGAGTGTCATACCTGAACTGCCGGGATGGTACCAAGATCAGGAAATAGATGCTAAATTCTACCAAAAGATGGGCGCAGGCAATTGGTATGGAATTGCGTTAAGCAGAGGCCGGCTGATTAAGGGCTCGGCCTTAAGGTCGGCCTTGATTGCCGAAGAATTGGCCAAGGTGTCACCAGGTGTTGCGGTGGCCGTGCTGGCCCAGGTTGATTTAGGACTGATGGGTCTGTTCCTCTTCGGTTCGGATTTTCTTAAGAAACAATATGGCCGCTCGGCTGCAGAGGGCCATACGTTGATGTGTCTGGGTAATACCGAACGTCAGGCCGGCAGCGATGCAGCCGGCATCGAAATGCGCGCCCGAAAAGTGAAAGGGGGCTGGCTGCTCAATGGCACCAAGGCCTACGTGACCAACGGATATGTCAGCGATTTGGCGTTGATTACGGCGGTATCAGATCCTCAGGCTTCAAGAAACAACCGACTTTCCATGTACCTGGTGGATCTGCATTCACAGGGGGTCCGGAGAAAAAAACTGAACAAACAGGTCTGGATTCCGTCGGATCTGACCCGCCTGCAGTTTAGCGACGTCTTCGTCGCCGACGATCATGTTTTGGGCCATCAGGGACAAGGTCTGCAGCAGGTGCTGACCATTTTCACCTATAGTCGGGTGCCCATTTCCGCTTTGACCCTGGGAACGGCCGCGGGAGCCTTTGAAATGGCGCTCGAACATGCCAGAAAACGCAAAATATTCGGCCAAACTATTACGGAATTTCAAGCGAAAGCCTTTGAGGGCGCTGATTTCTACGCAAAAATTGAAGCCGCCCGGCTGATGCTCTGGAAGGCCTGTTGGAAAATGGACCAAAATGAAAATTTCAGGCAGGATTCCTCGCTGGCAAAATATCTTGCTGTGGAAGTCGCCCGCAGCACCACCACCTGGGCTGCAGATATTTTTGGGGCCGCATCGGTCATCCAGGAGCATCCGATCCACAAATTTCCCATGGATGCCTGGGCATCGTCTTTGGGCGAGGGCACCCAGGATGTGCAAAAGCTGGTAATTTTCCGTGAGCTGATGAAGCAATCTGATTAACAGCTGTCGGTAGTTGTTATCCGTACCGTCTCTGTTTTCTTACGGCCGAACCAGGAGTTTCTAATTTGAATATCGAATATCGAACGAGGAATTTCGAATGATGAAGTTTTCTTATCCTTCGACATTCATTATTCCTTGTTCGGTGTTCTGCGGTTCTCTTTTTTCTGATGGAGGCTATGGAGTGAGTACGATCTTCCCCAGTTGATCCCCCTTCTCCATAATTTCATACGCCTGTCGACCCTCACTTAAGGGCATTACCCGATCGATCACCGGTTTGAGCTTACCGGCCCAGAGCATGGCAATCACATCTCGAAAATCTTGATGGCTGCCCATGGTACTGCCGATAAGGCTGATCTGCTTTCCGAAAATATAGCGAATATCGATCTCGGTCAGCGGTCCACTGGTGTTGCCCACAATTACAATGCGACCGCCCCGCGCCAAAGCCTGCATGCTGGTGGTCAGTGTTGCTTTTCCGACATTATCAACGACCACATCAACACCGCGCTTGTCGGTAAGCTTGTATATTTCAGGGCCCCAATCGACCTTGGAACGGTTTATGACCACATCGGCGCCTAAATCTTTGGCCAGCTGTGCCTTATTCTCATCACTTGCGACGGCATAGACAAAAGCACCGGTATGCTTGGCCACCTGGATGGACATGCTGTTGACCCCGCCTCCGGAGCCCACAACCAGCACAGATTCTCCGGTACGCAACCCGGCCCTGCGGATAAGCATCCGCCAGGCGGTAAGCGTCACCAATAGCGGCGCGGCCGCCTCCGGAAAATCGACATGATCCGGCAGGGCGGCTACCCCGTTGGCCGGAAGCACGATGTATTCGGCGGCGCCGCCGCGCTGATGCTCGCCGAGGACGTGATACCCAGGGCTGACAGAATCTTCCCCCCGGCCGGTATATTCGTCTTCAAATGTATTAATGCCCGGGTCCGCCACAACCCGCTGGCCCACTTTCCAGTCTGTGACACCTTTTCCCAGCTCCACAATTTCTCCGGCCATATCGGCACCGCACCAATGGGGCATTTCGAGTTTAAGTCCGGGCCAGCCGCGTCTTACCCAGACATCCAGATAATTCAGCGCCGTTGCCCGCACTTTCATTTTAATCTGGCCGGGCCCGGTTTCCGGTTCAGGCACATCCCCATATTGAATGACATCCAGCTCCCCATGCTGTTCAAAATATAGCGCTTTCATCTTCACCAAATCCTTTTTTATGTGTCCAATCCAAAATATTCATATAGCGAGCACGATGTAACCTAATATAGGTTGGGCCGGTTGAGCCCGTTGAAGTCAGTAAAATACCTGCTTTTTTTACCCGGCTAACGGGCAACGGGCTCAACCGGCGAACAAAAAGTGGTCATAATCCGCATCCAGCGGATTATGACCGCTTTTAGATAGAGGAAATATCGAATGCCTCTCCCCAGACCTCAATCAATTTCTCGGTCCGGTTGCGAAGCCGCTGGGAAATAATGTCACTTAAGCGCCGCATGACGATGTAACCCAAGGTGTGGTCCTGATCAAACATCGCTTTGAGCTCATCGGCCGGGATTGAAACAACGCGGCTGGATTCCGAGCATTCAGCCGTGACGGTTCTTTTCCCGGGGCCCACCAGGGAAGACCACCCGAATATCTGGCCCGCTGCGACGGTATCAACGATAATCGCCTTTTCCTCATCGACCATGGTGGCCTGAATGGCCTCTTCGTATTCAATATCCGTTTTTAATACCTTATCTTTAAATACGAGAATCAAATCGACTTCACCCTCCAGAAGCCCATAAAAATGGGTCGAAGGCTCATCGATGCTAAAAATGATATCTTCAGCATTAAATTCCAGAATTTCACCCTTTTGCGAGATTGCCTCCAGGGTATCGGAATCGACATCAGAAAAGAACGAAAATCCGGTTAACAAATTTTTCTCCGGCATATTGGTCTCCTTTCAAAACTCTCAGCCTTCTTTTAGCAAATCCAGCAGATCAAAAACATTTTCAGGCAAAGATTTCAGCATTAAACATCCTCGGTCAAATCAACCATAAACTCGAAGCACGAAATCCGAAACAAATCCTAAATTCGAATGTTCAAATTTTCTAAACGATTAGAGTAAACTTTGCAAAATTAAAAATGGAGCCAAGCCGTTCTTGTTTTGAATTTTGGTCATTTGATATTTGGATTTGTTTCGATTTTCGAGATTCGGATTTCGGATTTGTTTCACAATATTATTTGAATTTTAATTCTAAACCTCAGTTTTCCTCTTACCAATTGGATTGAGCTAAATGGTTGTTATTTTTTATTTTTGACCGCGCGTTTGATCTGTCCCAGGCATTTGGTGATCGGGATTTCTTTGGGGCAGACCTCGGTGCACCACCACATGGTTTTACAACCCCAGACGCCATCCGGGTTATCCATTTTTTCCAAGCGTGCGTCGGTGATTGAATCGCGTGAATCAAAAATGTATCGAAAGGCGCGCAGTAACGCCGCTGGTCCGAAATAATCCGGCCGGGCCCGATTCACGGGGCAGGCGGCCGTACAGGATGCACACAGGATACATCTCAGCGCTGGTTCAATGAACTCCTGATTTTCAGAACTCTGGATAAACTCTTTATCTGAATCGTTTTTTCCAGCGATCAGGTAAGGCTGCACCTGGCGGTACTTTTCGAAAAAAGGTTCCAGATCAACGATTAAATCCTTGATCACATCAAACAACGGTAATGGCTCGATCACAAAATTATTCCCGGTCTTAAAATCACGAACGAGTTTCTGACAGGCCAGCTCGATCCTACCGTTGATCATTAATGCATCGGAGCCGCAGATGCCATGGGCACAGGAATAACGGTAGGCCAAGGTGGGATCCTGTTCCCATCTGATTTTGTTTAGGCAATCAAGAATCTTGTCGGTCGGTTCGATCTCAATTTCATAGTCCTGGTATCGCGGGTTTTTATCCACCTTGGGATCATATCGATAGACGCTGAAGGTAGATTTCATTTTAATATTTCCTCTCTTTGGGCTCAAATTTGGTAACCGCCACCGGCTTGGTGAATATCTGCGGTCCCTTGTCCTCATCGTAGCGCATCATGGAGTGGGTCAGAAATTTTTGATCATCGCGTTCCGGAAAATCCTCCCGGGAATGGGCGCCGCGACTCTCTTCACGATTCAGGGCGCCCTGGGTAATCACTTCCGCCAGATCCAGTAAATGGCCCAGCTCAATGGCATCTAAAAGGTCGCGATTAAAACAATTTCCTTTATCTTGAATGGAAAGGTTCTGATACCGTGCTTTCAGTTGACCGATTTTATCCAATGCGGCGGTCAGACTCGTTTTTTGACGAAAAACAGATACGTTTTCCATCATGCTTTCCTGAAGCTCCGCTCGAATGGCACCGCTGGTTTCTTTACCGCTGCTTATCATCAATTTCCGAATTACCTCATCGTCCCTTTTATCCGCTTTATCGGGCAGCACGGGTTGAACAACCGATTGAACGAAATCCTTGATCTGCATACCGGCCCGCCGCCCGAAAACCAGCGTGTCGAGCAGTGCGTTGCAGCCCAGCCGGTTTGCCCCGTGCACAGATACGCAAGCACATTCTCCGGCCGCGTAAAGTCCCGGATAGGGCGTATTTTTTTCGTCCACGACGACGCGGCCTTCATAATCCGTGGCAATGCCGCCCATCATATAATGGCAGGTGGGCTGCACCGGAATCGGCTCCTTGACCGGATCGACGCCGGCATAGGTGCGCGCAAAACTGGTTATTTCGGCCAGCTTGTTTTCGATGATATCTTTGCCCAGATGTGTCAGGTCCAGGTGAAAATAATCTTTCCCATCGATCCCCCTGCCCGCACGCATTTCTTCCAGCATGCAGCGCGAGATCATATCGCGCGGCGCCAGATCTTTGATAACCGGTGCATAGCGTTCCATGAAACGCTCACCGTCATGGTTAAGCAAAATGCCGCCTTCCCCACGGGCGGCCTCACTTATCAGAATCCCCAGCTTATAGATTCCGGTGGGATGAAACTGAACAAATTCCATATCTTCCAATGGAGCACCGGCCCGATAGGCAATGGCCATGCCGTCACCGGTACTGGCGAATGCATTGGAAGTGGTTTTGTAGATTTTGCCCGCCCCGCCCGTGGCCAGCAGGACCGCTTTGCAATGGAAGGTGTGTAATTTCCCGGTGGCCAGCTCATAGGCCACCACCCCACAGCATTGCTCTTTGTGAACGATCAAAGACAGCATCTGGAATTCATCGAAGAATTCGATATTTCTTTGTAAGCTCTGCTCCCAAAGAGTGTCTAAAATGACTCTGCCGGTTCGCGTCGCCGCATAGCAGGCCCGCTTGACCGGTGCTTCGCCATATTTGCGCGTGTGCCCGCCAAAGGCTCTTTGGGCGATCCTGCCTTCAGGTGTACGATTAA
>JASFIU010000199.1:0-8095 GCA_050122495.1 Desulfobacterales bacterium
CATCAATGCCGGCAAAGAGTTGATCTGATTTTAACTTAGATGAAGATATGGAATAGGCCGGCAGATCAAAAGCAACCGGTATGGCTGAATTCTGTGACCAGTGCGCGATACAAGCCAGGGCATCATCGTTTTCCAGGGCCGGTATGACCAGATCGACACCCTTGAATGTACGTCCCAAATCCGTTTCAGCGTTTATATTTACCTGGTTGAACCGATCACAAAGACCGGCTGCCGGTACCATCGCCTTACGGTCTATAACCGCCACTTCCCATCCGGCTTTTTGGGCTAAATAGGCGGCTTCTGCGCCCTGGAGATTTCCGCCGACAACGGCTACTAGCACGCGATATCCCTCCTGGAATCGTGCCTGCTGATTGCCTGCTGGCGAGATCTTATCCAGCTAAGATATTCGTCATTTGTGGCCGTTCTCAGTCCATTGGCTTCAAGAACGTTCAAAACCGAGGCATGGGTCCGTCTGCCATCTTCTATATCCAGAGAATGCCGGGCCACACCGGCAAGGCCTTGCCCCGGTGGTACAATCGAGGTGACGGTGTTGGCACCGGCCTCCAGGCGCTGCTGCAACCCGGCGATCCCATCGACATCCAGCGAAGCCGGTATCAATCTGTTCGGGAAAACCAGCCGCATCACTGCAATGATCAGCATTTCCCTCTGCGGTTCCGCCGGTATCCGGCCCTGCATGGGGGTTCCCGGCTGCGGTACAAAATTCATGACCCGGATCTGATCGGCCTCCAGGGCGTGCATGGCGTTGATCGACTGCGCGATATCCTGTGAACTTTCACCCACCCCGCTGAGCAAACCTTCCTCGATCAGCAGACCATGACGGTGGGCTTTCAATTTCGCCTCCAGCCGAACATCATACCCCTGTCCGGGTCTGAGCTGCTGAAACAGATGGCGGTTGTGGGTTTCTTGATAACAGGCATACCAGGTGACTCCGGATGCGCTTAGCCGGCGCAATAAATCTTCGGGAATCACACCCGGTGATACCATCATCGGCAAGCCGGTGGCCTTACTTACAGATTCGGCCAGATCTACCAGGCGATCGAATCCGGCGCCGGCGCTATTGAAAAGGGCCGGGTCTTCTCCCATGGTGAGATCAATCAGATGGACACCGGAATCGGCCAGCCGCCGGGCAGCGGCGACAATTTCAGGCTTGGCTTTTCGATACCGCTGACTATCTGAATTCGATCGGCGGAAAAAACAGAAGTTGCAGTCATTCCGGCAATAAGTGCTGGCGTAAATAAAACCATAGGTGAAAATTTTATTTCCAAAATATTTCCGGCGCAAACTTTTTGCAGATGCAAAAAGTTTGTTAATTTGTTCCGCTTCCTCCAAACCCAGAAGAAACACAATATCTTCGGCAGATAGTGGGTCCTCCCGTAATGCTTTCGTTAGAATATTTTCAAGCTTTCGCCATGTTGGTTTCATGCGATTAAAAGATCTCCAGAAGTGCTTTCATAACCTCAGACTAATTTTTTAACGGGCGCAACGGGTCAACGGGCAACCGGCTCAACCGTGTATTATAGGTTCAACCGAATCCCGTCAAGATAAGCCAGACTGCGTCCGAATTTAGCCAGGTTGGCGCTATTTTCAGCCGTCATCAGCAGACGTTCCAGCCCGAAACCAATTCCGATCCAGGTTGCATTGATCTTCCATGGACGATCCAGGGGATGGGGGCCCATGGCGGCAGACCCGATTTCGATATTTTCCTTGCCGGCTTCTATATCAATCGTATCTCCGTAAACTTCAGAGGTTACGCTTTCAAAGTGATAATCACGAACGCCGGCCGCCTCCGCTATTTGGGTGCCGAGTTCTCGGATGCGATCCTCGCGGCTTTTGGCCGGCAATCCCATTTCCACCAGATTGAGCATGGTAAACTCGCTGGAATGCTGGGAACCATGGGACTCCTTTCGGAAGCAGGGTCCCACCTCAAAAATACGAACCGGTTTATCCCACAGGCGCAGCAGGTCCACCAGGACATAATACAAATGCGGCGCCAGCATGGGGCGCAGGCATTTTTTATTATCCAGCCAATATATCTGTGAGTTCAAGGGATGCTGGTCATCAATCGACATCTTTTT
The DNA here is from genome assembly GCA_050122495.1 of Desulfobacterales bacterium. GTDB lineage: Bacteria > Desulfobacterota > Desulfobacteria > Desulfobacterales > JAHEIW01 > JAHEIW01. The sequence goes on from JASFIU010000199.1 coordinate 2,097, forward strand.
TAACAGGCCTTTGGACATCATAATCGGTGTGGACACCTGGACAAAACCCAGTTTGACCAGCGCTTCAACCAGCTTGCTTTCCAATCGACATAAGGCCGGGCGCATAAGGGTTTCGCGAAATTCTTCCAAGCGCCGTCGCTGTTGGCTGACCCGTTTCTTTTCCAACTGCTGATATGTCTGCTCGCGTGATGATTCGTTCTCAAAAGTCTTTTTTAATTCTGCCGCGGAAGCTTCCAATTCAGTTAAGCGTCTGAGCTGGGTTTCTGTCCAGGTAATAGCCACCATTATTTCTCCATAATGAATCTAGAAAGGCTGGTCTTAAATTTTTGCGATTCACACCCAGCTGTCAGTTGTTCGTGGTCAGTTGTCCGTTGTCAAAAAAGAGCCACCGACAACGGACAACCCGCAACAGACATTGGGCGGTTACGCCCAATTTGGCGGGGAGTACGGGAGTTGCACCCGTCTACGTGGATTTAGAGTCCACACGATCACATAGCGATCCACCCCCCATATTTCAGCTTCTTCAAAGCTGAAATATATAAAAACCACGTTTTCAAGACTTTCTTATCGCAATTAATTTAAGCGGTCAAATTCTATACAGCTGATTAACGAATAACTGGTAACAATTAACTCGCAATTTGGCGTTTATGCTAAATTACAATGCGACCTTATCCTTAAACCGATTGACGCAATTGATTTCAATATCCAGTAATCGGGCGATATTAAATTTGGCCTCCATACATTTCGGGGAGCCGCCGTGCGGATGGAGCACGCCCAGGTTTAAATCTTCGCGCACTTCATTCATGATGATCGGGTCCGTTAGATCCGCCACTGAAACCTTGAGTTTGTCGGCCACATATTTTTTGGCTTGATCGATTTTCATGCCTCTGGCAATCTGCATGCGAGCGACCAGATCTCCGGCAGCCCTCATTCCGCCCATTCCCGAGGCAATCGCGTGTGTGATGGCCATGCCAAACGGATCACCGACACCCACCTACAATCCATCCAGGCGGCAGATTTCAACCATGGCTTTGGAAGCCCGAGATGCCACATCCAGCGGCGGGTGATCATGTACCGTCATTGCGCCGACGCCCATGCCCATATTGACATGAATGGGTATCGTGGCGACTTCGCAACAGGCTTTCATGTAGGTAATCGCCCGGGAAACATTCCAGGGTGCAGATTCGTTGGTATTGGTATTCACCACCGGCCCAAAAATGGTGACACCCGCATTTTGGGCTGCTTTGACCTGGTCCTGGGGATACATTCCGGCCAGTCTTTCATTCTTATAAGTCATCTCGCCATGCATACCCAAGACAAACTCGCCGGCCATACCGAGCTCCACGCAAATACCGGGATATTTTTCTCTGAGGACCTCCGTTGCCATTAAAGCGGCTAAAAAATCAGCATCACCGGCGGCACCGACCGTATCCAGGATGATGGCATCCGCCCCGGACTCATACAGGGCACTGGAGACATAAACCATATCTCTGACCGCATGCTCTACGGATGCTTCGTAGGACGCTCTGGCCTCATCGATTTTTGCCTGCGGCAGCAATTCGGCCGGGTTGGGGAAGGGGCCGTCGGGCTGGCTGTACAAACCTAAATTCGGCATCGCTCCATAAAATATGGGTGCGGTGGTCACCGAAAGCACCTGCTCTAATAGGGGTTGTTCGTAGGTCACCATTGATTTAATCGGTTTAAAACTATAATCCGGATATCCCAACTCCAGGGTGTCGGCCCCCATGAGCTTTTCATAGATTTGAAGGCACTGCAGACGGTCGACATTGACCTGGGTGCGGCTCATTTTAATTGGCGTTCCATCGTAGGAAAGAACAATTTCCTTGCCCGGTTCCACGCCCACGAACCGGTGAGGCGAGCTGAAAATATCAAAAAGATGCTGCAACTCCTCCTTGGATAGCACCGGAATATTTCCACGTTGCGCTGCATCCTGGGTCCCTTCCTCCAAATCCTGCATGACCTCGCCTCCACTTAACTCTACGGGAGACCCATCACCATAGCGTGTGCGTATTTTCCCCATGACAACCTCCTTTTTTCAGGTGTCAGGTTTCGGGTGTCAGGGGTATTATTTAACGACACCCGAGTACGAGGACGAGGACGAGAACGAGGAATAGGAGGGAAGAACAAAGTATCGTCCTCGTCCTCGTACTCGAGAACCGACTGACACCTGAAACCATAGACATTGAGTGGTTCAAAGAACTTAACTGCACTCAAATATACTATATGATCTTGTAACAAATTTTAGGGACACAACATCAGGAACCTAAAATTGCCTTTTTGACAGCATCACCCAATTCTGCAGTGGAATGCTGACCGCCCATATCGCGGGTTTTGACATCGCCGCTTTGCAATACATGGCTTAAAGCGGCCTCGATGTCTTTTCCTGCCTCGGTTTCACCCAGATGTTCCATCATCATTCGGGCCGACTCGATCGCGGCCACGGGATTTACAATTCCCTTGCCGGCATATTTAGGGGCCGAGCCGTGAATCGGCTCGAACATCGACGGGAATGTCTTTTCCGGATTAAGATTTGCCCCGGCGGCGAACCCCATGCCGCCTTGTAGCATGGCACCCAAGTCCGTTATGATATCCCCGAATAAATTCGATGCCACGATAACATCAAAACCCTCCGGATCTTTAACCATCCACATGGTCAGGGCATCCACCAATGCCATGTCCGTCTTAATGTCCGGGTATTCCTGTGCGACCTGATCAAATACTTTATCCCAGAAAACCATTGAATAATTCAAGGCATTGGATTTGGTGCAATTGGTCACTTTTCCGGCAGGTGAATCTCCCAGTTTTTTGCGCTTGCGCGCCAGATCAAAGGCATAGCGCATCACCCGCTCGCAGCCTTTTTGGGTGAATATGGCCGTCTGTATGGCGGTGCCATCCGGAGTGCCTAATTTATAAAAGCCGCCGCTGCCCGAATACTCGCCCTCGGTGTTTTCCCTGACAACCGCCATATCCACCGTCGACGGTGAGGCATTCTTGAGGGCGGTATCCACGCCGGGATACAGCTTTATGGGGCGCAGGTTGACATATTGGTCGAATCCTTTGCGAATGGTCAGCAAAAGCGTCAATGAAATATGGTCGGGGACCTTGTTGACATCTCCAATGCATCCTAAAAAAATGGCGTCGAAGGCTTTGAGCTTCTCCAGCATGTCATCCGGCATCATTTGGCCGTGTTGCAAGTAATAATCACAACCCCACCCGAAGGTTTCGGTTTTGAATTGAAAGCCGTATTTATCGCCAATAGCGATTAAAATCTTAATGGCCTCAGCCGACACCTCGGTTCCAACACCATCACCCGGTATAAAGGCAATATCATAAGTTTGCATGTTAATCCTCCATCCTGAATTCGTACCTGAATCTTGCATGAAAAGTAATGAGAAGTTGGGATTATGTTTAAAGGATTAAAATCATTGTATCTCATTACTTTTCACCCGTTGGGCGAGCCGGAGGCTTCCATCTGCTGCGTTATTAAGGCTGAGGCATAGTGCACTATAGCCTCAGCCTTAAATGCCTTACATATGAAAGCCTCCGACTCGTGCAAAATTTAGGTATTAACTGCTATTTTCCGAAAGATTTATGGGGAATTGCTTGTTTGCGTAAAGATTTCGGTATAGGCTTCGATACCCGGCACCGAAAATATAATTTAAACCGCATCTCGGATATACGCCTGAAGGGCTTTATCCACTTCCGGATCGATTAAGGACCGCGGGGCATTTTTCAAGATTTCTTTATATTGTCGATTGGCTCTGACGGCAACATCCTGTGAACCGGACGCCTGCCAATCTTCATATGTTCCCCATTCGGACAATGGCGGCCGCCAGCGGTGACGGAAATTTGCGAGTGTATCCGCATGATCGATGTACCCGGATTCATGCCCGATTTTTTGGATACTTTCCAGGGCCTGCTCTTTACCCGATGTATCAAGTCCTTCACGAATACGCAAAACACGGCTAATGATCTCCAGATCGATCATCAATTTCTCGTAGGATGTGGTCATGATGGCATCCACCACACCCAGACATTCGAAAATCATGTGCGCACCACCCAGGATGCCGGCCATTAAGTTCTGCATGGTTTCGTATCCGGCCTGGCAGTCAATAATTTTTGAGTCGGTCATTCCGCACATGGAGCGCGTGGGCAGGCGGTAATACTCCAGGCCCATTTGCATCGCAGCCAGATGAATTAACATCATCTCAGGCGACCCGGTAATAAAATTTCCATTGTACATATTGGCAACGGTCGAACCAATTGAGTAAACAACAGGGTTGCCGGGATTGACCAATTGTGCCAGTGTAATTCCGGCCAGGACTTCAGCATTATGCAAAATGGTAGTGCCAAACAGACTGATGGGTCCGGAAAAGCCGGCCATAATGGCGGCTGTAAAAAAAATCACCTGGTTTTGTCGGGCGTATTCGATAATGGTTTCGCAAGTGGAGGGTCTATAGGATAAAGGGCTTAAGGGACAGACTGCGATTCCGACGCAATGATGTTTCCGCAACACATCTTTTTGACCCATAGCGATAGCAACCATGTCAAGCGCCTGGCGGGCTTTGGGCCCATCGGTTTCAAAGCCGATCAGCGGTTTGTCCGTATTTTTTAGAATTTCGTGCATCATGTACAGATGCTTTTGATCCGGGTTGAGGTCGGCGGGATCAACCGGAAACGAGCCGATAAGATTTACGATGTCACTGGCCTGACAGAGTTTGATAATATTGGCAAAGTCCTCTATGGTGGCCGTTCGGCGCCCATGATCCAGATCTTGAATAAATACGGGACCACTGTTGGGCTGCAATAATAATTTTTCTTCGGGATCGCCAACCGTTACTGATTGATCTTCGTTTCGGGCTCTCCAGCGAAAGGCTTCAGGAGCGGATTCGAGCACCCGCCTGACAAGTTTTTGGGGGAAGCAAACGGTTTTACCGTTTACCTTGGCGCCATGATGACGACAAATAGTCAACGCTTCTTCGCTATGGAAGACGATACCGGTTTCTGCCAGAATTTTAAGAGAGGCCTCGTGAATCCACTCCATTTCCGATTTCGAAATGACCTCTAGTTTGCTCTTTAAACGCATCCGGTCGCTCTCCACTATCACTAAGTTAGACGGGTGCGGGGGGCATCAACAAATAAAGGAGCTCATTGGAAAGATATTTAGAGCTCCTTTTATATATACTCGACCATTGCAGTAACACTCTCAGTTAGGCCGATCCCTAAATCAAATTTTTGCCAAGCCATATCAACCATCCGATTTAAATCGGCCTTATGCGGTCAGCAGTTCTTTTACCTTCCTGACGCCGTCGCCGGCATCCTGGGCATAGGCGTCGGCACCAATTCGATCGGCCCAGCGCTGGGTTACGGGAGCGCCCCCGATAATGGTTTTATACTTCTCTCGCAAACCGGCTTTTTTCAGGTCCTGTTCCAGTTGTTTTTGCCCCGCCATTGTCGTGGTTAACAGGGTACTGGAACCGATGATATTGGCGCCAAACTTCTCGGCCTCATCAATAAAGCGTTCAATCGGCACATCGCGCCCCAGATCCTTGACTTCAAATCCATTGGCCTTAAAAAGGGCGACCACAATGGTTTTGCCGATATCGTGGACATCACCCTCAACGGTTCCAACGATAACCTTGCCGCTGACCGAGGCTGTTGCTTCGGGCAGGGCGGCATTGATAATTTCGGTTGCTTTTTCCATGGCCGTCGCCGAGTAGACGAGTTGCGGAAGGAACAGCCTTCCGGTCTCAAATAGATCACCCACCTGATTGATTCCCGGAATAAATCCCTGGTCCATCAATGCTAAAGGATCCAGTCCCTCATCCAATCCCCGCTTGGCAACGCCGGTGGCCTTGTCGGTATCTCCTTTTAAAATGGCCTCAATGGCTTCCTTGAATATTTTTTCGCTCATTTTGTTATCCTTTCCTAAAAATTCTGATCGGGATGAAGTAATTTTGGTTTTAAACGTGTCATTC
>JASFIU010000200.1:0-8066 GCA_050122495.1 Desulfobacterales bacterium
GGTGTTTTTTTGGTTTCATGACAACGATACACCCGACCGGCGTAAAACCTTACAGGTCCATCCCCGTAAAGATGAAAAAAATCCTTTGAGCGGCGTATTTGCCACCCATTCTCCCCTGCGGCCCAACCTGATCGGATTAACCATATGCAAAATAAAATCGATCCGGGACCATCATATAGAAATCGAAGACATTGACGCCTTTGACGGAACGCCGGTCATCGATGTCAAGTGTTACATACCGGGTTCAATCTCGAAATCTGATGTGCGGGTTCCGGATTGGGTGTAATTTTGATTTCGGATTTTGGATTGCGGATTGCGGATTGAAATATCAAATATGTCGTGAATTCAAAATCCGCAATCCGCAATCCGCAATCCGAAATTTTTAGGCGATCGCATCGTTTGGGTGCATTGACCAAATATTTCTAACGGCAACCATTAACAGGACCTTTTTGATGCTCATCGATCTTTCCGGACAGATAGAAAGGATCACCTTCACCAACGAGGAAAACGGGTATACGATTGCCAAAGTGAAGGTTCAAGGAAAGCGGGACCTGGTCACCGTGGTCGGGAATTTGATGTCACCGATGCCCGGTGAAATTCTTGACCTGCGGGGAGAATGGACCCATCATCCCAAATTCGGAGAGCAGTTCAAGGTCGTCCAATTTAAGACCAAGGTCCCGGCGACGGTTTACGGCATCCGGAAATATTTAGGATCCGGTCTGATTAAGGGCCTCGGACCGGTTATGGCCGGGCGCATTGTTGACAGATTCGGCAAAAAAACCCTGGACGTCATCGAAAATGAAATTGAGCGTTTAGCTGAAGTTAAAGGTATCGCCGGGAAAAGCATTGCCAGGATTGCAAAAGCCTGGGACGCCCAAAAAGAGATCCGCGATGTGATGATCTTTTTGCAAACCAATGGGGTGAGCTCGGCCTATGCCACCAAAATATTCAAGCGTTATGGTGACCGATCGATTGCGGTGGTGAAACAAAATCCCTATCGCCTGGCGACGGATATTTTCGGGATCGGATTTTTAAAGGCTGACAGCATTGCGAAAGAACTTGGATTTTCCGATGACTCCCAGGTCAGAGTTGAGGCCGGCGTCATATATACACTGAACCAGCTGTCCGAAGAGGGGCACGTATATTTTCTTTATGAGCCGCTGGCCGAACGCTGCCGTGAGATTCTGGGTGTCGCACGTGAGCCCGTTGTCCAGGCCATCGGCCGCCTGAGTGCCGACAGACAGATCATTATCGAAGATATCAATGAAGGTGTTGCTGATTTTAAACCAAACAACAAAGCGGTATATCTGACCCGTTTTTATCAGTGTGAAACCGGTATTGCGAACCGGTTGAAAGCATTGCTCTCTACACCGAAATTGACTCGCGCGGTTGACGCCACCCGGGCGATCGAGTGGGTCCAGCAGCGGCTCTCATTTGACCTTGCCGAAAATCAGGTGGCTGCCGTTCATTGCGCCCTTGAAAATAAAGTCATGGTTATCACCGGAGGGCCGGGTACCGGCAAAACCACCATCATTAACGCCATATTAAAGATATTTTCGAAACTGGATATCCATATGATGCTGGCCGCGCCCACCGGAAGAGCTGCCAAACGAATGAGTGAGATGACCGGTCATGAAGCCAAAACCATTCACCGCTTGCTCGAATACAGTCTCCACAAGCACGGGTTTCAAAGAAATGAAAAGAATCCCCTGGAGTGCGATTTGTTGATTGTTGACGAGGCCTCCATGATCGATACCATTTTGATGCATCACCTCTTAAAAGCGATTCCCGCCACCGCCACCTGCATTCTGGTGGGGGATGTGAACCAATTGCCGTCGGTGGGAGCCGGCAATGTGCTGAACGATATTATCCTGTCCGGAGCCGTTCCCGTTATTGAGCTGAATGAAATATTCCGCCAGGCCAAAGCCAGCCGCATTATTGTCAACGCCCATAAGATCAATGCCGGAGACATGCCCTCTCTGGGACAATCGGAACGCTTTGATCCCAATAATGATTTTTATTTCATTGAGCAGGAGGACCCCGAAAAAGTTCTGGACATTATTTTAAAACTCGCAAGTCGGCGGATTCCAGGGCGCTTTGGGGTTGATCCGATAGACGATATTCAGGTGTTAACGCCCATGCATAAAGGTTTGGTTGGAGCAGGTAACCTTAACGACCGGCTCCAGGGAATGTTAAATCCCGGAAATGGCGGAATCATCCGCGGGGATCGGACTTTTCGGGTTAACGATAAGGTCATGCAGATCCGAAACAATTATGACAAGTTGGTTTTCAACGGTGATATCGGTCGCATTACCGATATGCGCCCTGAAGAGCGCCAGGTAAAGATTTCTTTTGACCGCCGCAACATTGACTATGATTTTAGCGAGCTGGACGAAATTATTCTGGCCTATGCCGTGTCCGTACACAAATCCCAGGGCTCGGAGTACCCGGTCATCATCTTACCGGTATTGACCCAGCACTATATTCTGCTTCAGCGCAACTTAATTTACACTGCTGTGACGCGGGGTCGCAATCTGGTGGTCATGGTGGGAAGCCGCAAAGCACTGGCCATCGGGGTAAACAACAATAAGACCCAGCAGCGGTTCACCCGGCTGCGCGATCGTTTGAAGTGAAGTGACTAAAGTGAACTAAGGTTGGAAGTGCCTAAAGTTAAGGCGTCGCTCGCGCAGCGCAGGCGCTCCCGAAGTGCACCGCGCTGCTTTCTGCCAACTAAGAGGTGATCTTTAGATCATTCTTGCGAGGTCATAACCCTCGGGAGTGAGATAAGCGGCAAATGTGTCCACTTCATCTGTGTCAACAATCCCTTTCACAAAAAGTGATCGAATAATGGACTTTGCATCTGCAACAGAAATATTCAAGCGGTCGGCGATAAGCGTTGTCTCCAAATAACCCGGCGGTCCGGATTTTCCCCACTCATCCGCCAGAATACCCAAAAGTGCTCTTTCAGTTGGATTGAGATCCATTATTTCTTCTTTTTACGTTTTTCTTTGGGTTTAAAAAGTTTCTTTTTGGTTTTCTTATAAAATTCGATTACTTTCTCTTTGATCATAACCACCAGGGGCCGTTTGATATGTTTATAGCCTTTATCCGTATAAACATCTCTGGCATCTTTGGGCGGCGGGGTGTCGGAAAAATGTTTATTCCCCTTGGCATCGGTCCAAAAGTACAAAGTGATGCTGGGCTCAAGCTGCTGCCTGGTGGTTTTATCGTACCAATCCCACCCCAGGTATCCGCCAAGTGCAACAATAATTGCGATAGCGATAATTAAGGCTTTTCGCATCTACGGTCCCGTCTCTAATTCTGTTATGCCACATAATAACCTCTATAGAGGTCGTTTAATATATTTTAGTGCAGTTGAGTTTTTTAAACAACCCATTGTTCAAGGTTTCCCTCCTTCGCTTGAAAAGCTATGGAGGACAAGCAGGTTTCAGTGTTCCCTTCTTCGCCATTAAGGCTACGCAGGGCAGGCAGGTGGCAGGTGTCAGATAACAGAACATACGGCCCTATTTCTTCTGTAATCGGTTTTCTGTGCTCGACTCGGCTGAGTCCTAAGGTCGTGAGCTCAGGGCCGAGCGACCCGTCGCAGGTTGTACTATGCATCTTCCTGACACCTGAACACTGACACCTGAAACCATAGAAATAGTGTTTTTAACGAACTCACTCGGACTTAAATTTTGCCCCCGACTTATGTGACATTTTGGGGAGACAAGACATTAGTTCTGGCGGCTTGACACGGCATATGCATTTCCCTATACTTTCCGGGTACTCACCAATCCTTTAAACCCCATAGACCTAAAATTGGAACACATCTGCCTATGAATTTTTCAAACTTAGAAGCGATTTCACCGGTTGATGGCCGTTATCGGCGCGCGGCTGCCAGCCTCGGAGATTATTTTTCAGAAGGTGCTTTGATCAAATACCGGGTGCGGGTTGAGATCGAATACTTTATCGCCCTGTGCCGTCTGCCGCTGCCGTCCCTAAAGAACGTCGGCAAAAAACCGCTCGAATCACTTCGAAAAATTTTGAAAGATTTTTCCCTGGAAGATGCGCGCAAAGTCAAAGCAATCGAAAAGACCACCAATCATGATGTCAAGGCCGTTGAATATTATTTAAAGGACAAATTTGATGAGCTGGGTTTGGAGGCCTACAAAGAATTTATTCACCTCGGTCTGACATCCCAGGATATCAACAACACCGCCTTGCCGCTTTCGCTCAAAGAGGCTTATCTTGAGGTATTAAAGCCGGCCTTTGATGAGATCGTCGATGATCTTCGCGCCAAGGCGCGTGAGTGGAAAGATATCGCCATGCTGGCACGCACCCACGGGCAACCGGCTTCACCCACCACCATGGGAAAAGAAATTTATGTCTTTGTTGATCGTCTGGCTTCACAATTCGACCTTTTAAAAAGCATCCCCTTTTCAGCCAAGTTTGGCGGCGCCACCGGCAATTTCAATGCCCATCAGGTGGCTTATCCGGATATCGATTGGATCGAATTTGCGGAGCACCTGGTCAACGAGATACTGGGCCTGCAGCGCTCCAAAGTGACAACCCAGATTGACCATTATGACAATCTGGCCGCTTTTTGCGACAATCTTAAACGGATCAATACGATCCTCATCGATTTGAACCGGGATCTGTGGTCTTACATTTCTATGGATTATTTCAAGCAGAAAATAAAAAAGGGCGAGGTCGGTTCTTCGACCATGCCCCATAAGGTCAATCCCATTGATTTTGAAAACGCCGAAGGCAATCTGGGTGTCGCCAATGCCATCTTAGAGCATCTGGCAGGTAAGCTCCCCATTTCAAGACTCCAGAGGGATCTGACAGACTCAACCGTGACCCGCAACGTCGGGGTGCCGCTGGCCCATACCCTCGTTGCCTTGAAATCGTTGATGCGGGGGTTGAACAAGCTGATTTTGAATGCAGATGTGATACGAGCCGATCTGCAAAACAACTGGGCCGTGGTGGCAGAAGCCATCCAGACCGTTCTGCGGCGTGAAGGCTATCCCCAGCCTTATGAAGCTTTAAAAGCATTTACCCGCACCCATCAGCAAATCGACCAAAAAGCGATTGCCGAATTCATCGATTCCCTGGATGTTTCCCAGACCCTAAAGGATGAACTGCTGCAAATTACACCTGAAAACTATACCGGAATCATCGATTTCTAACACGTGAGGATAGGCACAGGATGGCGAAATTTACCGTGTTGGTTGAAACACGACCCTTTTCCGCCTATAACCCGGCACCGATGAATGCATTGAAGAACTCGGGGATGCGCATAATCGATCTGCGGGGGTCGGGGATTGAAGATGATGACTTTGTCAAAGCCTTAAAGCAGGCTGATGCCCTTTTGTGCGGCAATGATCTGTATGTAAACGAAGACCTTCTCAGACTGGCCCCGAAAGTCAGGGTTATCGCTAAATTGGGTGTTGGTCTGGATACGGTTGATATCGACGCTGCTACCCGCCACGGTGCTATTGTCTTTAACACTCCGGGTGCCAACAACCAGGCTGTGGCCGACCATACTTTTGCTCTTATCTTAAGCCTGGCTCGTAAAATACTTTATTGCGATCGGAGCTTGCGGAAAAAGCGCTGGGAGCAAACGAAAATCATGGGAGTTGAAATCTGGCAGAAAACCATTGGTATTATTGGATTGGGCGCCATTGGCCGCTGCGTGGCATTGCGGGCCAAAGGTTTTCAGATGAAAGTGGTGGCGCACGACCCCTACTGGCCGGAAGAATTTGCTGACCAACAGGGCATCGAACAAATGCCTTTGGATGAACTTTTGAAGGTCGCAGATATCGTATCGATCCATGTGCCGCTGACTCCGGAAAACAAAGGATTGATTAACGCCCGGGCTTTTAAATTAATGAAATCTACGGCCTTTCTGATCAATGCGGCCAGGGGGGCAATTGTCGACGAATCAGACCTCTATCAAGCATTGAGGAATGGTGAAATCGGCGGCGCCGGTCTGGATGTGTTTGAGAAGGAACCGCCAACCGATTCACCTTTGCTGGAATTGGACAATGTGGTGCTGAGTCCCCATACGGCCGCGTTTACCCATGAGGCCATAGACAATATGTGCATGGGGGTTGTGGATCAGCTTATCGATTATTATCAGGGCGGGCGACCTGAGCATATCGTGAATCCGGAGGTCTACAAGAGCCATAAAGGCTCATAACAGGTTTCAGTGTTCAGGTGTCAGGTGTCAGCAAATATATGACAGCGTGCGGAATCAACTAATTCTCTTGTCATCAAATTCGTAATCCTGACACCCGAAACCCGACACCTGAAACCTTTTTTTACCCTGCTGCTTGCAGCAGGGCAGTGGAGACTCTGCTGACAAGACCCCAGATCGCATCCGCCGAGAATGCTTCCTCTATTGACCGATCAAACAAAACCGAGATTCGGGGATCAAATTCCGTGTCACCCTGCCAGAATAAATAATACACCGGAACCCGCGGAAAGGGTAAAAGCCGATAGGCGGCATCTGCCATGTCCACCGGATGACCGTTTAAATATTTGGCGGCCGCTTCAAATCCCTGCAGGTCCCGGCCATAGCGTTTTAGAAGGGGCTCGGTCTGGAGCGCATGCGGACCCTGGAAAAAATGAGCCTCTTTCAGATCTTTGACGCCCACAATTTCCTTGCCCAGCGGGTACAGCATGTTGACGTTATTTAAATATACCACGGTAACGAGCTCAAGCAGCGGGTCCTCGGTCCTTTCCCACACCTGATCTTTCATACGCTTTAAACAGCGTTCATTGAAATCCACCAGGACATCCTCATTTAAAAAATGAAAAACCATCTGGCCGGGGGCAACCCGGTTGAACAGCGTCTGATTGCATAGGGCGTTTAGATCTTTTTTCTGAAGGTCGTCCCAAAAATGTGCCGGCACCTCTACCGGGCTTTTATCCGGTGCAAACGCCGGAGGGAGTTGTGTGCGGCGACGCTGCTGCATTTGCAGGAATCCCTGACTGAACGGATACGGGCCCCGGGTAAAATTGTCGCAGGGAAATTGATGACAATCCCGCAGGCAGTATTCAATTTGATTCATTTTGGCACAGGCTAAAATGGGGCAGGTGTCACCAAATAACCTTTGCTGGGCTTCCAGCTTTAATTCGGCTTCCAAGCTCCGGCCGGATCCGCAGCTCGAGCATGTTCCCAGCAAGTTCAATTGACAAACATCACAATTAATACCACAGGCTCCGGTAGGCATCGCTTCTCCTCAAAGGTTTCAGGTGTCAGGTTTCGGGTGTCAGAAAACCGATGACATAATGCGGAATATAACCATTATCAGCCTCTTCGGTTCGTTATCCTGACACCTGACACCTGAACACTGAAACCTGATTATACCTGACATTTAGGACAAATATGCGTGCTGCGCTGACCAACGATAATTCTCTGGATTTTCGTCCGGCATCGCGGGCAGGGTAGACCGGTTCGACGGAAAACCTTCAATTCGTCTCGATTGCGTCCCTGATGTTTGGCGATGGAATAAAAGTTGGTCTTGGCGGTCCCCAATGAGGTTCCCAGGTTTTTTAATCCGCGCTTCAGAACTCTGGGAATCGCCCGGTGAAGCGCCCGGATTTCAGGCGCCGTTAAAGATGCGGCCATGCGGCAGGGGTGAATCTTTGACTCCCACAGGGCTTCATCGACATAGATGTTGCCAAGTCCGGCGATAAAGGTCTGATCCAGCAGCAGGGGTTTTAGCATTCGCTTGCGCGGGCTCAAGCGCCTTGCAAAAATTTTCTGGGTATAGCCGGCTGCCAGGGGCTCCGGCCCTAACCGGCCTAATATTCGTTCAGGTTCAGAGGTCAAATACAGCCGGCCGAATTTACGGGTGTCATGAAAACGCAACTGCCTTCCGTCAGCCAGGCTTAGAATTACATGCTCATGCTTGCTGCGGGGCAAATCATTAGATACCAGATGCAGGCGGCCTGACATGCGAAGGTGCATCAGTAAATTGTTTCCGTTTTTAAAGTCAAAAACGATGAATTTGCCGCGACGCCGGATGCTGGATACGCTGTTGCCGCGAATGCGTTTA
>JASFIU010000201.1:0-8000 GCA_050122495.1 Desulfobacterales bacterium
GCATCACAATTCATTGCATTAATATTTATAATTATTTCAGTATATTGTGTATTTTTTCTTGCAAATGCGGTTGCACTAAATTATAACTTTTTTTGTCTTTTACTAGAGCAAAAATGCAACTTATTTTTTTGAAATCAGCGCCAAGTCTTGACAATATGAGATCCAGCCCGGAGACCCTGTTTTGAGAATATTAAGGTGCAAATTTTGCATACGTAATTTATGGGGGCATCAATTCTGCAAAGGTCGTTTTAAATTGGCATCCTCTGATCGTCGGCACATAAAAACCCATCTTTAAAACAGTTGATCCGTTCAGTGTTAAAATGAAAATTAAGAAACCAGCATGGATTGCCTTAATCAGCATGATGATATGCGGGATTGGCGTTTTGGGATTTCTAGTGTTACTCAGGGGACCGGTGATTCCGCACCATGGCATTCGCCATCAAATACCGGTGCCGGAAAGCAGCCGATCCGCCTCAATTTCGATAAGCACGGCCCTGTTACTCCTGGCCGCAGGGGTCATCGGTGTGCTGAGCGTCCGACGCAGGAAGGAAAGCAAAAGAAGTCCTGCTCAAAAAACCGAGCCGAAAATAATATCTGATCACCGAAATAGAGAATTCATCAAGCTCAACAAGCAATACCTGAATATGCAATACAAGATAACGCAACAAAAGTTTTCCGGCGAAAATCAGCCGGATGGTCTGCAAAAAGAGATTTTTGAACTCGAACGTAAGGTCCGCCTGATTTCCAGAGCGCTTGAATAGTTTTCGGAAATGATAAACCACACTCCTCTCGCCTTTTGTGTTGACCTTCATTTCAGCTAAATCGTCCTAAGGATGATTAGAAGTGGTTTCAAAACCTCAGATCAGGTTCAAGGGCAAGGCGTCAGGCCGATCGGGAAAGCGCAGCATACATGGGTATGTGAGCATTTACCGGAGGCCTGCAACGCAGCCATTGGGCCTTAGATGGGGTTTTGAAACCACTTTTAGTATTACGTGTGGATGCCATCGAGCTAGCCTATAACCAATCAATCCACGCTATTATTGAATCATACTGACACCCAAATCGTAGGCCTTAAGGTTCAGCTCCAGCTTATCACCAGGCAGAGTTTGCGTAATGACGGCCTCAAAATCCTGTCTGTCAAGTGGCAGCGCACCGATGCCGGCGGCCGCGCCGATCATCATGATGTTTCCCAGAATCGGGTTGCCCAGCTCCAGGGCTTTGTCGGTAGCCTCTATAAACCAGCAGGCTTCCGATAATTCCTCCACCCAGGCTTTAACTTCTTCCAGGGAAGGATATTTGTGTTCACCGGAGATGACGCCAATGGCATGAACCGGACGTGTATTGCAGAGTACCCGAATACCCGGGTTCCCATAATGCATCAGCACGCGGATGGCTTCCGTGGGTTCCAGGGAAATGACCAGATGACATTTGCCATTGGGGATCTGCGGGGACCAGTAGGATTGTTCAGATATGCGCAAGTGACTCATCACCGACCCGCCGCGCTGGGAGGCGCCGAAGGTTTCACCGATGGTGATGTTCAATCCTTTCCGGGACAACATATTGCCGACCACCCGGGAGGCCATTACATTACCCTGCCCTCCCACGCCGGTGATAATAACATTAAAGGGATCACATGGCAGGCTCACATTTTTCATGATCTAGGCCACCTCCTTTTTCTGGATTGCACCCGAGGGGCAAATTGAAGCACACACCCCGCAGCCGACACAAATGACTTCATCGATATTTGATACCTGTTTGTCCTTGTCCCACATCAGCCCCGGACATTTAAATATCCTTGTACAGAGTTGATTGCACCCGCAGTTTTCGCCAAGACAGATATTTTCATCCACGGATACGTCAAACATCTTTTGGGCCTTTTTTTCCGGACTCAGGGCACACATCTGTTTCAAGACCAAAACCTTGAGCCCTTTGATTTCAAAGAGTTCAAAAATGCTTTGCTGGGTTTTTTCGACATCAAAAGGATCGCTCACCCTTACCGTGGCCCCCATGGCCTCGCATATTTTGGCCAAGTCCAGGGCCGGGACTTCATCGCCGCCGGCATCCACCGGGAGGCCCGGATGGGATTGGAAGCCGGTCATCGCTGTTCCGCCATTATCCAGCACGACAAGGGTGATATCCGATTGGTGGTGGGCCGCGTTGATCATGGCCGGCAGAACCGCGTGGAAAAAGGTGGAGTCCCCGACGGTGGCCAGGACGGGCTGGTTCATCCCGAACTGGGCCAGTTTCCCAAAGCCGCTGGCGATACCAACCCCGCTCCCCATAGCATGCAGCGTCTTCAATGTACTGAAACCGGTGGGAAGCACGGCCAAAGAATAGCAGCCGATATCACCGCACACAAAACCGTCCCGGCCATCCATCTGCAGGGTATTGTGGATGGACCAGAACGAGGCCCGATGGGGGCAGCCGGCGCAAAATGTCATATCACGACCCGGCGCGCCCGAAAGGGCCACCTCCCGGGAACGATTTGCATAGGCTTCGGGCATGGCCTCGTAATTCTTACCTATAATATTGGACAGCGCCGCTGCCACCAGATCTGGATTCATTTCATTGGTGGAGGGTATATTGCCAGCGCGTTTACCATAAAAGGTTTTGGGGCCGATCTTCGATGCCAGCTCGGCCGCGATGATCTTTACATTTTCCTCTAGAAACGGAATGACTTCTTCGACAATCAGGATTTTATCTGTCATACCAAGGTATTTCTCCATCAACCCGGGCGGCAATGGCCAGGTTGTGCCCAGTTTCAGCAAACCGACCCGATCTGCAACACCCAGAAGACTGATGGCCTCCTTGCTGTAAAGATGGCAGGCGCTGCTGGTTATTACCAGGAGCTCGGGTGCCTCAGGGCCACTGTAAAAATTGAAATCAGATTCTTCAAACCTGGCAATGGCCTGCTTTAATTTTTTCTGTTGTTGTTCGTGCCGATATGGCGCCGGCAAACTGGACATGGGGCCTTCCAAAGGATCCAGTATAAATCCGTGGTGTTTAAAAAACGCTTTTTTCTCCACGTTGGCAAGTTCATCGAAAAGCACGCTGCCGCTGGCGTGAGAGAGACGGGTAACACTGCGAACCATGACGACATTGTGTATCTCCTCGGAGAGTTCAAAGGCCATTTTAATCATATCCTTGGC
Source organism: Desulfobacterales bacterium (assembly GCA_050122495.1). Lineage (GTDB taxonomy): Bacteria > Desulfobacterota > Desulfobacteria > Desulfobacterales > JAHEIW01 > JAHEIW01. The sequence goes on from JASFIU010000201.1 coordinate 3,150, forward strand.
TTCCTGGAAATCGCCGGGTTCCAGCAGCGGAAGTTCCAGCATGCGTGCAAAGTGTCGCGATTCGCCCTCATTGGCACTGGAAAGTGCGCCGGGATCATCACAGTGCACCAGCACCATCCCGCCCCGCGTTCCGGTCAGCGCCAAGTGCAGCAGGAAATCCGAGCCGACGTTGACGCCGTTTTGCTTCATGACGCAAAGCGATCTCAGACCGGCAAAGGAAGCGGCAGCCGCCACCTCCATAGCCACTTTTTCATTCACCGACCATTCCACGTAAAGATTCTGTTCTTTTGAAACCCTTGCCAGGGTTTCGATGATTTCGGATGAGGGGGTCCCGGGATATCCGGCGGCCACACTGACACCGGCCTCCAGAGCCCCGCGGGCGATGGCTTCGTTACCCATGACCAGGTGGCGTTCACCCTTTTGACCTGAAGAAATAATCGACATGGAACCTCCATTTTAAAGCAAGTGCCTAAAGTTATGATTTCGCTCGCGCAGCGCAGGCGTTACCACAGCGCACACACTTGCACGGCGTGTCGTTCAATCTTTAAAAAAAAGACAGAATTCCATAATCCCGCTATAGCGGGATCACTTTAGATCACTCCACACTTTAGATCACTTTTTGTTAACTATCCTGTCCACAACATCCGGCGGTATTCGCACCGCGGCGTGTTCCTCTCCCTTATTGTTAATCAATTCCCTGCGGATGAGTGTTCGCAAGGATCGATCTTTCTTATCGGCTGCCGCCCGCGACAGATGTTTCAGATTTTCCGTCGGAAAATCTTCGGTTTCAATAAAGCCCTCCGTGCGGGCTTGCTCGATGAGTTGAGCGCCAATATCGGAGCGAATGATCAAGGTGTTCCATCCTGGCCGCCCTTCAAACATCCCAACCGAAACATCGGCCAACTCCGAAGTCATGTCCGGACAGATAAAGCAGGTATGCGGAATCAGCGGCTTGATTTCGGAAAGCGAAATCTCCACCCTCCCGTCCTCGGTGTCCACAACCATGGTATTGGCCGGCGGTGGCGGGATGTCCATACCCACGATTCCGGATATATCCAGTTTTTCCGATAATAAATCGATCAATTGTCGGGTGTCCAAAGCCCAGTTACAAAACAAGCCCACTGTGAGAGAGACAGGAATCTTATGGTCCGCTTTATCCAACGGATTGGATTTCATCTGGGCCACGGCCACCACCTGGCAGGGGGTTCCCACGACACCGATGCTTTGATAACCTTGCCGAACGGCCATATTGACCGAAGATAGCGTGGGAGCGGCCATAAATTTAGAGGTGGCGCATCGAGCGACGTCCTGCCAGTGCGTCACAAGGCGGGGTACCGGGGTCAAGGCCTCGCGGTCCGTCAGTGCGGCAGCGTCTATCAAACCGGTCTTCAAAGCAAACGCAAGCAAGGCTGTGACAGTGCCGCCTGATTGAAACAAGCTCTTTTCCATTTTACCACCCGCCCGGGCCGCCAGTACTTCCGTGTAATCCCCCACGGGGCTGCCGTCATAAGGCATGCCCTGAATCTGCTGTGTGAGCGCATCCAGATCCACTTCCGCTTTAGGGCAGTATGCATAGCAGCGGCCCTGTTCCAGGGTACATGGAAATAGCTGGGCGGTCTTGCCTTTATAATTTTTAAAATAAGGACAAATATCCACACAGGCGCCACAGCCGATGCACAATTCCCTCTGGTGGACATCCTCCAGCAATTCGTTGGATCCCATAATTTTAGGCATGAAAACCTCCAGATTCTTATACAGCTAACTTCGATTTGTAGATTCCATAAGAACCACCAAATTGGGTTTTCCCATCATTTACAGATCGAGCGGGATTATTGAGTACACAGATTTAAATCCGCTTTATATTGAATTATCCGAAGCAGGATGTACCGTCAATCACAATTTTGTCGACCAAAGATCCTTTTCTGGCTGATTAGGCACAGATTTTTTATGATGCCAATCGTTTGCCTGCCTGAAGTTATTAATCTATCCCCATCCCCGCTTTTTAAGCTTTTGTTTTGGACGATTACCGCGGTTCTATAATGAATAACATGAATTTTACTGATCAGATGCAACCGGGTTTATTTATTTTATTGATATTGTTTGGAAAAAACTAAACAAAATTGGATTAATGGCCGAAATAACCTGTAAATGCACAAATTCATCCTTCCCTGAATACGCTCATTGTTGATTGCGGCCTTCACCATCTTTCACAGCATGTGCAGCATTAGGATCGATTACATCAGGCAATTGTCCGGAATTCAACGTAATGAATAGGTTTTAATAAAAAGTTGAGAGACAGATATGGTTATAACGTGCAGCAAATGCAATACGACTTATAACATCAATGCATCAAAAATCCCTGCTCCGGGGGTGATGGCAACCTGTAAGAAATGCGGAAACAAATTTCAGGTGCAGCGCAGGTCGACTCCCAAACCGATGCCTGAGGCCACGGTCCCTGTCATCGTTCCGGTCAATGCAAGGGAGAAAGAGATGGGGCTGAAGCCGCTTGGAGGGCTCACAAATTCGCTGCGCGTATTTTTGATAATTAACATCGTTGTTACAGTGATGGCCATCATCGCCGGAATGTATGAATTCCATACGTATATGAATTTGCCGTCCGGCTTTGATGTAGAGGAGACCATACTCCCGGCAGATGTGGTGACTGTGCTCATAGGCCTTGTTCAAATGGTTATCTTTATCATTCTGGGCATCACCTTTCTGTGCTGGATCTACAGGGCAAATAAGAACCTGGGCGTAATTTCCGGGCAACCGATGCGTTTCACACCCGGCTGGTCTGTGGGGTGGTACTTCATACCGATCGCGAACCTGTTCAAGCCTTACCAGGCGATGAAAGAAATTTGGGAAGTAAGCCACAAATACCAATCAGGCTCGAGCTCAACTTTAGGCCTGTGGTGGGCCCTCTGGCTGATAACAACCTTCGTGGATGATTTTGCGTTCAAGTCTGTCATGGGAGCTGAAAGTGCCACTGAATACGGAACATCCAGCCTGATCTATATTGTGAGTTATGGAATTGATATTATGCTGGACATTGCAGCACTTATGCTGGTGACTCAAATCGGAAAGGCCTACGTCAAGAATTATAGCCAACGACGAACGTCAACGGGTGGGCATGCGGGCGCGCAACGCCCCGGCCAGATAGAGCGACCGGAATCCCCCAATTTGCAGGCTTTCTAAAAAGCGCGGTTTAACAAATAAAGATCATCGATCATTTCAATTTAACTTCACGTTACGCAAGACGATGGCATCATCAGGACAGACCTCATGGCAACAGTAACACCGTATGCACCTTGAGTATGTCACCTCGGCCTTCTGGCCTTTTACCTTTACCGCCTCTTTAGGGCAGATCCTTTCGCATTCCCCGCAGGCTGTGCATTTATCCGTGATAACGGGACTTTTTTGAGGAGGCTTTTTACCGGTTAATAGATGATCGGCCGTGTTTGGCAGTCTGAATCCTTTATAGGCAACATCCTCGGGGCTTTGGATCGGATAGTCGATCCTCTCCGGCCACAGCCCGCGAACTTTAGCCATTTTAAGTGCCGGTATGCCCACGGGCTCGATTCCCAAAATTTTGCATACCGCAATGTCCATGGCCGCATAATCTGTTGATGCAAGAACCAGATCCAATTTTACGGGATCTCCGTTTCCGGGACCCTGGCCCTGCATTGCGATAATACCGTCCATGATATAAAGTTGCGGCTTTATGATGGTAAGTATATCCAGCATCATGTCCGCAAAACTAATTTTTCTTGGGAACTGCGCATGATATTTTGCCTTGGTCAGGCCGGGAACCACTCCGTACATAATCTTGCAAGCCAGTGTCAGATACTGCATGGAGTGGGTTTTCAGCTTCGGCAGCGCAATGATCTTATCGGTATTCAAGGCAAAGTCACAAATGGGAGACCGCTGCAATCGTTTGCCTTGGGGAATATCCAGATTCCTGACCCCGGTATCAAAATTCAGAGGGATCCCCTCAGCTCCTGCCAAATTCTCGAGCCCTGAATGTTTATAAGCCTTTTTAAGATTTCTTTTGGAAAAGGAGCCCGATGGAGAATCTCCAATATACGGTTCTGCGCCGGCCGCTCTGACAACCTTTGCCACAGCCCTGACAAAATCAGGGTGCGTGGTGACGGCCTTTTCCGGCCCTTTGGCTGATAACAGATTAACCTTGAGGAGGACTTTCTCGTTCTTTTTTACAAACCGCCCCATACCCCCCAGGGGCGCGAGCAGAGTTTCAATCTCCGGATCTGAATAGGTTGCCTTTATAATGCTGACCGTTGCCATTTCTTTATCATTTACCAAATGGATTTTACCTGGGTGGGTCTTGCCGGGTGGTCGTTTTCCGTTGGCCGGGTAACAAAAATTACGGTCTTATATAAAATCGCCGGATCAAGATCAACCGGTCATTTCAACTGGCTATCTTTGCTGCCGCGGCGATTGAACCCGGTGGGAGTGGTCTGCTGTTTTTCGCGCTCTGACTGGCAGCTGACGCATAAGCGCACGCCAGGAATTGCTTTGCGACGCGCATCTGGAATAACCGTCTCGCATTCTTCACAATGGGTTGAGCCCTCACCTTCAGTCAGCCGGCTCCTGGCCAGCTTTACTGCGTCTTCCACGCTAGCGTCTATTTGATCCTGCACACCTCCGTCACGGGTCCAACCACCAGCCATAATCAGCTCCTGCCTTAAAAGATTGCGTATGTTGAATTTTCAGGATTTGTTTCAATCAAATGTCAGGGTATCAGATAATTTTCCCATCCAATTGCGGGCCTTATCAGCAAATACTTCATATTCCTCAGAATCAATGCCCAATCGCTCGAGGACTGCAGAATAG
>JASFIU010000202.1:0-7995 GCA_050122495.1 Desulfobacterales bacterium
GCTGAAAGACACCGTCCGCACATCGACCATGGTCATGTTCCTGGTAGGTGCGGCAGCCGTCTACGGGGAGTTTCTCGGTCTGACACGCCTTCCCATGCTTGTGGCGGACTGGGTGGTGGCGCTTCCTCTGCCGCCCTGGCTTGTCATGATTGCCGTTCTTTTCATCCTCATGGCAATGGGCTGCTTTGTCGACGCCCTGGCTATGGTTTTGCTGACCATACCCATTTTTTACCCGGCGGCATTAAAGCTGGGCTTCGACGGGACATGGTTCGGGGTTATCATGACGCTGGCCCTGGGGATGGGCGTGCTGACACCCCCTGTGGGCGCCAATGTCTATGTCGTGTACGCCGTGGACAAGGATACACCGGTCATGGATATTTTCAGGGGGGTATGGCCTTACCTGATCGGCCTGTGGATTTGTTGCCTCATCCTGCTGATTTTCCCCCAGGTTGCCCTTTACCTACCCAGTTTTATTAAATAAGGCCTGGGAACGAACCCTGTTTGACACTACGGATTTTTGAATTCCTAATGGACAGCTTTATTGTCTTTGCGCTTCATGGTCGTTGTAAGCCGTACCTGTGTTGATAGTTTTTTGCGCATTTCAGGGTCCTGGACAATATTCATTCCCCAACGCTTTATTTCTTGACACCTACGTAGCCTTCCTCTATATTTCACAACTTATACTTCAGGCGTATACCCCAACCAGAGTACGCCTCTTGCCAAAAGAAAATTAGCCATAGGAGGAATAAAATGGATTTTAGTCTGCCGGAAGAACTTGAAATACTGCGAAAAATGGTGCGCGATTTTGCGGCTGAAAAAATTGCGCCATTTGCCGATGAATGGGATGAAAAACATTACTTTCCATACGAGGAAGCCATCAAACCGATGGGCGAACTCGGTTTGTTCGGTACGGTTATCTCCGAGGCGTACGGTGGATCCGAAATGGGTTGGCTGGCAGCCATGATTATAAGCGAAGAAATTGCCCGGGCGTCGAGCTCTCTCAGAGTCCAGGTCAATATGCAGACCCTGGGATGTGCGTTCACCATAGAGAAATATGGCAGCGAAGAATTAAAGCAAAAATATATTCCCAAGCTGGTCAGTGCCGAATATATGGGCGGATTTGCGATGACCGAACCCGATGCGGGCTCCGATGTCATGGCTATGAAATCAAGGGCCGAAGATAAGGGCGATCACTGGCTGTTAAACGGATCCAAAACCTGGATCTCCAATGCCGATATTGGAGATGTCGTCATTTATTATGCCTATACGGATCGCGATGCTGGATCAAAGGGGCTTTCGGCATTTGTGGTGGAGCTCAGAAATTTCAACGATGTGCGCACGACCGACCTGGATAAGATGGGATCCCGATCCTCACCCACGGGAGAAATCTATCTGACCGATACCCGGGTTCCAAAAGAAAACATCCTCGGCAAACCCGGCGACGGCGCCAAAATCCTTTTCGGATCGCTGAATCAGACCCGGCTTTCCGCTGCAGCTGGCGGCGTGGGTGTGGCCCAGGCGTGTCTGGACGAAGCTGTAAAATATGCGAACGAACGCAAACAATTCGGCAAAGCGATCGGTGAGTTCCAGATGAATCAGGATCTCATTGGCCAAATGTCAGCTGAAATAGAAGCCGCCCGGCTGTTGGTTTATAAGGCTGCCTGGGCCAAAGATCAGGGAAGATTGAATAATGGTCTGGATGTCGCCCAGGCAAAATATCTTGCAGGCGAGGTGGCCACCAAATGCGCTAACTATGCCATGCGGATTCTGGGTGCTTATGGTTATTCGACCGAATATTCGGTGGCGCGCTTTTTCCGCGATGCGCCAACCTACAGTATCGTGGAGGGATCAACCAATATTTGCAAATGGATTATTGCTTTGGATGAGTTAGGAATCCGCAAAGCCAACCGCTAAGCAAGCTTACCATTTATTTAAAGAATTAAAATGCATTTTGCATTCAGGATGAGGGTGAATTTTTTATAAGAAAGGAGTAGGTTATGGACATCGTTGTACTAGTCAAGCAAGTGCCGGATACCGAATCGCTGGTTCAGATTGCTGATGACGGGGTTTCCATAAAAACCCAGGACATTAAGTGGATCATGAATCCCTACGATGAGCTGGCTGTGGAAGAGGCCTTGCAGATCAAAGAAGCCCAGGGAGGTACAGTAACGATTCTGTCCCTCGGGCCTGAAAAAGCCATTGAAGCGATTCGAACCGCTCTGGCGATGGGTGCCGATCAGGGTGTGCATATCTGTGATCCAGCCGCTGAAGGCAGCGATCCGTTGGCCACTGCAAAATTACTTGCCGCCGCGCTAAAAGATCTTCCGTGTGACTTGATTATCGCCGGCCACCGCGCCGTAGATGAAGATAATTATCAGGTTGCAGCGGCCGTAGCGGAATTTATGAACATGCCGCAGATATCGATGGTAAATAAAGCCGAGGTCTCTGAGGGCAAGATCACCTGCCACCGCACCATTGAAGGCGGCACCGTGGTTATGGAGGCTGCATTGCCGGCCCTGTTTACCACCCAGCGCGGGCTCAACGAGCCGCGGTATGCTTCCTTGCCCGGTATTATGAAGGCCAAGAAAAAGCCCGTGGATGTTAAAACGGTTGCAGACCTTGGCGTCGATGCCGGCAATGTAGGGGCCGCCAATCGTAAGGTAAAGATAAAGGCCCTTAATCTGCCGCCTGAAAGGCAAGCGGTCAGGATGATCGAGGCTGAAGCGGCGGCCGATAAAGCCGCTGAGCTGTTAAAAATATTACATGAAGAGATCAAAGTCATTTAAAGACTCGAATCGATCCTAAAGGAGAAATAAAATGGCACAAGGTGTATTTGCAATTACAGAGCAAAGAGATGGTGATCTTCGCAAAGTGAGCTTTGAATCGGTTAGCGAGGGTCGGCGCTTGGCTGACGGCCTGGGAGCCGAACTCACAGCTGTGGTGCTGGGATCGGGTATAGACGGTCTTGCCGAAGAACTTAAGAAATACGGTCCCGATAAAATCCTGGTGGGTGACGACCCGGCCCTGTCCGATTACACCACCGACGCATACACGCAGGTGCTGGTCGAATTTATTAAATCATCGGATCCGGCGGTAATTATTACCGCCGCATCGGCTCAAGGCAAGGACCTAGCGGGTCGATTGGCAGCCAGACTGGATGCCGGCGTGGCCATGGATTGCGTCGAGGTAAAACTGGACAGTGGGAATTTGACCTACACCCGGCCGATGTTCGGCGGCAAAATTCTCGCCAGTGTGGAAATTGAAGGTTCCCCCCAGATTGTTGCGATTCGGCCGAATGTAATGAGCATTACCGAAAGCGCCAAAGAGTGCGCGATCGAAAAGCCGGCGGTTCAAGTCGGGGAGGTGAAGACCACCGTTGTTGAAATGAAAATGGAGACCGGGGACAAAGTCGAATTGACCGAAGCCGATATTATTGTCTCCGGCGGTCGTGGTACCGGCGGTGATTATGCCGCAATTGAAGCATTGGCCGATGCACTGGGTGCAGCCGTCGGCGCTTCGCGCTCAGCTGTTGACGAAGGCTGGCGGCCGCACAGTGACCAGGTCGGGCAGACCGGTAAAACCGTGTCACCGTCCCTCTATGTTGCCTGCGGAATTTCGGGGGCAATCCAGCATCTGGCCGGTATGTCAACGTCTAAATATATTGTCGCCATAAATAAAGACGAAGAGGCACCGATCTTTTCAAAGGCGGATCTGGGTGTTGTCGGTGATCTGTTTGATGTCGTACCTGCGATCACCGAAGAAGTCAAAAAACTGAAAGGCTAAGCGATTCGTCGGGTACCCGCCTGCAATCCATGCAGGCGATTGGATGATTAGATGAAAATTATTGATCAGCCCTGTCGAAAGGCGGGGCTGATTTGTTTTCTTACTTGACACCAAGACTGCATTTTTTCTATCTATTTGAGCGAATCTGAATTTTGGGTATTTCCGTCAATCCATTATTGTTCCGGTTGACGGGAGGATTCTTAAACCATATCTTTATGCGATAATCCTGCAGGTGCTGCGGCAAAATGGATCAATCCGTTCTGGCGCACCCTTTATTTAAAACGAATCGCATTCTTTGGAGGCCCTATGAGCTTAAAATTAAAACAGATTGTGGTATCTATTGAAAATGCACCCGGCCGTTTGTCAGAAGTGACCGAATCCCTCGGGGAGGCCGGTATTAATCTGCGGGCACTGAACCTGGTGGATACCGGTGCCTTTGGCCAGCTGAGGCTGCTTGTTTCAGACGTCGCAACGGCGCGCAAAATCCTGATGCAGATGCAGATCCCCGCTTATGTCAATGAGGTCGTCGCCGCTGAAATCGAGGATAAACCCGGCAGTCTGGCGCGATTGCTCAAACCGCTGACCGCGGCAGGTGTGACGGTGATATTCATGTATGCGTTTATCACTTTTTCAAATGGAAATGCCATTATGGTTTTTCGGTTTAGCGATAACGACAAGGCCATCGAGGTTTTACAGGAAAATGGCATGAAGTTATTGGACGCCAAAGCATTTGGGATTCTTGAAACAGGAAGTTAAACTTACCGACTTTCAAAATCCAGGTAATCAATCGACCATGGCACCAAAAAGAAGCATAGATCCTCCAAAGAAACCCGCAGCGCCAATGCGCGCCGATAAATCAACGCCGGAAATCGTGAAAGGAGCGCAGACCAAAATACAGAAGGATCGTTACCGCGTCCTGATTGAGGATGTTGCTGATGGTTTTTATGAGGTCGATCTAAAAGGAAATTTCAAATTTTTTAACGATGCCCTCTGTCGGATTTTCGGATATTCGCGCAAAAAAATCCAGAATAGCAACTTTACGGAATTCATGGATAAAAATAATGCCGGTATCGCCTACGAAGCCTTTAATAAAATTTTTCGTACCGGCAAGGGCCTGGTCGATATCAAATGGGAAATTATTCGTAAAGACGGTGAACGGCGTCATCTGGAAATTTCCGCCAATTTAATAACCGATAACGGTGGGGAACCGACCGGTTTCAGAGGGATTGCCCGGGATGTTACCGATAGAGTTGTCGCTCAGCGTGCACTGAGTGAATCCGAAGCCTGTGCGCTGGAGCTGTCCCAACAAAGCCGCCAGGCCGAGCAGCGTTACCGGGCGTTTCTCAAATTTATACCCATACCCGTGTTTGTTTTTAACCTGGACAATACGGTGTCCTATCTGAACCCGGCCTTCGAGTCGGTTTTTGGCTGGCGCTTTGAAGAACTGGAAGGCAAAAAGATACCATTTGTCCCTGAAAATTATAAGCAACAAACCATCGAGGGCATCCGGCGTCTGCACAAAGAAAAAGTTCTGCGCGGTTTTGAAACCAAGCGTTTCACCAAAGACGGACGCCTGCTGGATATTATTGTCGATGGCGCCATCTTTTATGATGAAGACGGGCAGCCGGCCGGTCAGGTTGTCACCCTGCGGGATGTAACCCGGGAGAAACGCAGTGCGCGCATCAATCGGGCGCTTTTCAGAATCGCTCAAGCCATGTATCAACATCGTGGGTTGGACCAACGGCTGGAGCTGATTACCAAGGAAGTGAAGGATCTGCTCAATATTGAAGGCACCATGATCATCTTACTCGATGAAGAAAATCAGGAATTCTTTTTCCGCGAAACCTCCTTTGACCTAACCGAAACCGGCACCAAGTTTAAAGAATTGCGCTATCCGGCGGACCAAGGTATCGCCGGGCTGGTGTATCGCACCGGCAAGCCCCAAATTGTAGAGGATGCTTATAAAAGTCCGTATTTCGCCCGCGAGGTGGATCGGCGGGCCAGGTATCGCACGCGGAATATGGCCGACGTACCGTTGGAGATTGAAGGACGCATGATCGGCGTGCTGTGCGCGGTCAACAAGAAAGAAGGTCAGTTTGATCAGTCCGATATTGAGCTGCTGACAACCATCGGCAATCTGGTGGCGCTGCCGATTGAGAATGCCAGCATTAATGAAGAGCTGAAGCGGTCTTACGAGGAGGTCAAAAGCCTCAACCGAACCAAAGATCGCGTTATTCACCATTTATCCCATGAACTGAAAACACCGGTATCGATCCTGTCCGCGTCTTTAAGCCTTTTGGAAAAGCGGCTTTCGGAAATCGAGGATAAAGGCTGGAACACGATTATCGAGCGCGCCCAAAGAAATCTTCAGCGGTTACTTGAGATGCAATATCAATTAGAAGACATTCTGCGTGAAAAGGATTACAAAACCCATTACATGCTCTCCGCTCTGCTGGATGCATCGGTGGATGAACTGGAAGTCTTGATTTCGCTGGGTTTGGGAGAAAAAGATATCATCCGAAAAATCCGGCAGCACATTGAAGATACCTATGGGCCGCGAAAATCAAAATCAGAGGTGCTTGAACTGGGACCGTTCGTTCGTAAAAAAATAAAGGCCCTGCGACCGGAATTTGCGCATCGCAAGTGCCGTTTGAGAACCTATATCTCGGAGACTGCGCCGATCTATATCCCGGCGGAGGTTTTGGGAAAGATTGTTAAAGGCCTGGTTCGCAATGCAGTTGAAAATACACCGGACGGGGGCAAAATAGCCGTAAGGGTGCGCAAGGGGGAAATCGGTCCCGAATTTGAGGTCAAAGACAACGGCATCGGTATTAGTGAAGAAAATCTGCGCCTAATCTTTGAAAATTATTTTACCTCCTATGATACCATGCAATATTCAACCCGCAAACCTTATGATTTTAAAGCCGGAGGAAAGGGCTTTGATCTACTGCGCATGAAAATTTTTTCCGAAAGGTATAATTTTAAAATCAGGATGAGTTCACAACCATGCCGATTTACAGACAAGGAGGGCCATGAATGCCCGGGGAATGTTGAAGACTGCACCCCTTCTGAGAACGCGAAGGATTGTCAGAATGCCGGCGGAACGCGGGTGACGGTCCAGTTTTTCCCGGCCCGGCGATTTACAAAGAAATGACCTCGGATTTAAAACCATATTCCAGTATTGACCTGAAAGCGGTATTCATCAGGATCTATTCAAAGATCCTTAATTTTCCCGCTGCGGCGGGATGGAATTTCAGAGATGTTATGATGACAGGTAATGACTATGAGTGAAGAGGATAAACTCGGCGAAAATACGCATCCTGCCGAAGCGGATTCCGAGCAATTTTTCAGAGAAATTGAAATCGAATTTCTGGTGCATGAACTCAAAGATCCCATCGCCATTATTGAAACCGGCTTGCGGACCCTGCTGGAACGCCAGGATAAATTTGGGACCTTATCTGCGCGTCAGGAAAAAACCTTAAAGCGCACCTTGCGCAATTCAAAAAAAGCCCGGGAGCTGCTTCACAACCTGCTGGAGATCGGACGCTCCGAATCCGGGTGCTTTATCGGTGAACGCTTTCAACCGGCAGAATCCGCTTTTGAGGCCTTAAAAGATGCGCTCGAGATCTACGCCTGGAATGTATTTGAGGAATTCGGCGCCTATGATGATCAACCCGAAGCCCTAAAGTTTCTGGAAGCCAATGGTATTTCTTTTGAAGTATCACCGCAGGCAGACGGCCTGGAGATGTTTCAGGATGAGGTTAAATTTCGCCAGATTGTCGGTAACCTTATCAAGAATGGGCTGCATCATCGGCATCAGCGGTTGGGTGTTCAATTGGAGGTGGATGAGAATAACCTGGTGGTCGCAGTTCGTGATGATGGCCCCGGTATCGAGCCCGAAAATCATGAAATGGTGTTCCAACGCTATGCCCAGGTAAAAGAATGCTCGATTGTGCCTCGCAAAGGTCACGGCCTCGGCCTTGCCGGAGCCAATATTATTTCCCGCTGTCTGGGAGGCAGCCTCGAATTGGAAAGTGAGAAAGGCCGGGGCGCCACCTTTCGATTAACGATCCCTCTAAGACTGACAGACGACTAAAGAAACGGAATCGCCTTACCGGTTCGGTATGCGAGCGCAGAGCAGGTGGCGATCAAGTTGTCCGTTTCATCGACAACTCTGATGTCATAGCTGGCCGTCTTTTTGGTCTGGCTGAT
>JASFIU010000203.1:0-7982 GCA_050122495.1 Desulfobacterales bacterium
GGTCCAAATCATCGTTGTTGTAGAATTCGATTTCAATCTTACCCTTTGGGCCCCGCTTTTTAATCATGATTTTGGTGCCGAAATGCCGTGAGAGATCCTCTGCCAGATCTGCCAGATAGCGGTCCTCAGAGCTTTTTCTGACAACTTTCGGTTTTTTCTTCTCGCCCTTTAAGGACCGGATCAGCTCTTCGGTTTCCCGGACCGAAAGTCCCTTTTTCATGACGGCACGCCAGGCCGCCAATTGCTGGGCGGAATTTTCGACACCCAGCAGCGCTCTGGCATGGCCCATTGTCAACGATGCGTCCAGTATGCTGGCTTTGATTTGTTCGGGCAGCTGACGCAGCCTTAAAAAATTGGCGATCGCTGAGCGGCTTTTCCCGACCCGGGTTGCGGCCTGATCCTGGGTAAGATTGAATTCGGTGATTAAACGGTGGTAGGCTTCAGATTCTTCGATCGGGTTAAAGTTGGCACGTTGGATGTTTTCAACAATCGACAACTCCAGCAATTTGGAATCGCCAATCCGTTTGATGACGACCGGCACCTGGGTCAGGCCGGCTTTTTTAGCTGCTCGCATACGCCGCTCACCGGCAATCAGCTCGTACCCGTCATCTTCTTCACGGACTAAAAGCGGTTGCAGAATGCCCTGCTCCTTGATGGATTGGCTAAGCTCATCCAGTTCATCTTCGGGATACTGTATGCGCGGCTGGAATCGGTTGGGCCGAATGAGCGAGATATCGCAATAAAAAAAATCCTGGGGGCGCTCGTCGGCTTCTTCAATCTCGGGAATGAGGGCACCCAAGCCCCTTCCCAGAGCCACTTTTTTACGGCGGGCGGGCCCGCTCTTAGTCGTTTCCGAGGTTTTTTTCTTCGGCATTTGTCTCACCAGCAAAATTGCAAGTTATTTGTTATCTGTTATTCGTTATTGGAATTTGATAACCGCCTACGGCTCGGATAACTTAATTTTATCCCTTGGCGATTGTTGTCAGTTAATATCAGATCAATTTTTTTTTCAACTAATAACCAATAACAAATAACTAATAACCAAGATCGGGTTTCAACCCGAGCGATCATTTAGTATTTCTTTGGCCAGCTCAAAATAGCTTTGGGCGCCCGCAGAAGTCGCATCATAGAGCAAGATGGGCTTGCCAAAGCTCGGCGCCTCGCTTAGGCGGACATTTCTGGGCACCATGGTTTTAAAAACCAGATCCTTGAAATATTTCTCAGCTTCTTCCGCAACCTGGTAGGCAAGGTTGGTGCGCTTATCAAACATCGTCAAAAGAATTCCGGCGATGGATAAATCCGGGTTCAGATTTCGCTTTATTCGTTTTACCGTGTTGAGAAGTTGCCCTAGTCCTTCCAGGGCATAGTACTCGGCCTGCAGCGGTATCAGCAGCGAGTCGGCGGCGGTGAGGGCATTTACGGTCAGAAGGCTCAAAGACGGCGGGCAGTCCAGAAAGATATAGTCAAAAGCGTGGTGCAGGCCGGAAACAAGATTTTTTAAGGCCTTTTCGCGGTTGGGATTGGATATCATCTCCACTTCAAACCCGATCAATTCGACTCCGGAAGGTATCACCTTCAGGGAGGATATTTCGCTGTCGACAATCAGGTTTGTAGCACCGGCGCGTCCCAGCATGCCGTGATAAAGCGTTTTTTCTATTTTGGACCGATCGATTCCCAGTCCCGAGGTTGCGTTTGCCTGGGGGTCGCAGTCGACTAACAGTGTTCTTTTTTCGGAGACCGCTAAAGCGGCCGACAGGTTTATCGCTGTGGTCGTCTTTCCGACGCCGCCTTTCTGGTTGGCTATACAGATGATCCGTGCCATAATTTCGGGAAACTAACATAAAACATTTAGTTTGAAAAGAACTTTAAAATATGGCATCTTTGTGTGTTGCGAAGATATCGGAAACTGGATTCAATGCCATGGTTGCATCTTTTTGTGACCCGGGTTCATCTACAAGAACATTTTAAACTCATATTTTTCGGAGTTTGCATGCGTATGTTTCGGAAAATGATCGGTGTATGGCTGGCCGTTATCTTGGTGGCGGGTCATTTGACACCCCAGGCCGGTTTTGGCCTGACGGTTAAAGAAGAAGAAGAGATGGCGCGGTCTTTCCTGAACGTCATCTATAGGCATTTTGAGATTATCGAAGATCCCGCGGTTGTCAATTACGTTAACAAAGTCGGCAAACGAATTGTCGCGAGCTTGAAGGAGCCTTTATTCCACTATCGTTTTTTCGTCATCCATACCCATACCTATAATGCCTTTGCGATTCCGGCCGGTTATATCTTTATCAACAGCGGTTTGCTGATGGCCATGGATAATGAAGAGGAGCTGGCGGGGATTCTGGGGCATGAAATCGCCCATGTCAATGCACGCCATATTTCTCAACGAATTGAAATGCAAAAGAAAACCAGCTGGGTCGGCATGGCGGGGATGGCCGCCGGAGTGCTGATGGGCTTGGCCGGTGCGGACGGAGGTGCCGCCCAGGCCGTGACGCAAGGTTCCCAGGCCGCTGCTAGATCTGCTCAACTGTCTTACAGCCGCGAAAACGAAATGCAAGCCGACCAGCTGGGCCTGATCTATTTGGCTGACGCCGGCTATGGCGGTGACGGGCTTCTCAAAATTTTAAAAACGATGCGCGCCAAACAGTGGTACGACTCCTCACAGGTGCCGACCTATTTGATGACCCACCCGGCTATCGATGAGCGCATTGCGTATATCGATGGTCAGCTTGCTTCTGCGCCCCCAAACCCTAAACCGCAGTCCAAAAAATCTGCCGAAGAATTTGAAAGGATGCTCACCCATCTGATGACCCAGTATGGCGATGAGAATCTGGTGTTAAAAGAAACGGAAGCTGCCGTAAAGAATAATCCTGCAGACCTGGTGGCCCGTCAGCGCTATGGTCTCATTTTGGCCCGGGTCGGCCGGCGTGGGGAAGCCATTGAACAACTCAAGATGGTATTACAAAAAAGAGCCTTTGATCCATACATATTAAGGGACATCGGCCGGGTTTATTTCTTAGACGGCCAGTATCAGCAGGCCCTTAAAATGTTAACAACGGCCCACAACATGATTCCCGATGATGCGGAATGCAGTCTTTTCCTGGGGGAGGCTCAGCTGGAGCTTGGCGCATATGATGACGCTTCGACCGTTTTTCTAGATATTGTTAAAAAAAATCCCACCTATACGCAAGTATACTATTTCCTGGGTCAAAGCCTGGGTAAACAGGGCGAGTTAGCAGACGCCCATTATTATCTTGCCGTCTTCCATGCCCGCAAAAAAGACTACCAGACGGCTGTCATTCAGTTGCGGCTTGCCTTGAAATATGTCAAAGATCCTGAAAAGAAAGCGAAAATCGAAAAATCTCTGAAAACGCTTGAGGATTCACTGGCCAAGAGGAAGAAAAAAACAGAATAGAAAGGCAGGTCTCCTGCCGGCCGCAGGTGGACCGGTCCGCTAGCTGCGGTCAAAATGAGAAAACTGCATCGAAAATGTTCCACGACCCTGGCTCGCGGACCGCAGGGTAGTCGAATAGCCGAACATTTGGGACAGCGGGACGGTTGCACTGATCACCTGGGCGCCGCCTTTGTGTTCGATGGATTCGATTTTTCCGCCCCGGGCATTTAAATCACCGATAACATCCCCGATAAAAGATTCCGGTACAAAGATCTCCACCGTCATGATCGGTTCGAGCAAAAACGGATCTCCCTTGGACAGGGCGTCCTTGCATGCCATTGATGCACTGACGGTATAAGCCAGTTCGGTTCCCAGCGACTCTTTGTAGGTCGCATCGATAAGCCTGGCTTCGACGTCAACCACCGGATATCCCATCAGGGCGCCGCTCTCTAAAGATTCCATGACCCCTTTTTCGACGGCGGCGATGAACTCCGGCGGCAGGATGTCTTCTGAAATTTCGCTGGTAAATGTTTTCCCGTCTCCCCGGGGCAACGGCGCCAGGCTTACAGCAACTTCGCCGAAATGGCGCTGACCGCTGATCTCTTTGTCAAATGTGGCAGAGGCCTTTGATATCTTTTCAATGGTTTCCCGGTAAACCACCTGGGGCTTGCCGACATTCACCCGGGTTTTAAATTCGCGCTGCATACGGCTGATAATGATTTCCAGGTGCAGTTCGCCCATGCCCGAAAGAATCGTCTGCCCGGTATCTTCATCCTTTCGCACGGTAAGGGTGGGGTCTTCGGCCATAAATTTTGTCAGGACCTCATCCATTTTTTCCTGATCCGCATGGGTTTTGGGCTCTATGGCGACGGATATGACCGGTTCATAAAATTCAATTTTTTCCAGCAAGACCGGATGCTCGCGGGTGCATAAGGTCTCGCCGGTTGAAGATCCTTTTAAACCCACCACACCCACAATGCTTCCCGCACCGGCCCGGTCCACGCGCTCGCGGCGGTTGGCATGCATGTGCAATAGGCGGGCAATTTTTTCTTTTTC
Source organism: Desulfobacterales bacterium (assembly GCA_050122495.1). GTDB lineage: Bacteria > Desulfobacterota > Desulfobacteria > Desulfobacterales > JAHEIW01 > JAHEIW01. Next base: position 4,454 of record JASFIU010000203.1, read on the forward strand.
GTTGCGGGCCGGATTAAATACTTCTCCGCCGACTTTTAGCTGCCCGCTGTAAACCCTGACAAACGATAATTTGCGGCCTTCCATCATGGCTACCTTAAAGATCAGGGCCGCCAGTGGTTGGCTGTCTTTAGGCGTGCATTCAATGATTTCGCCGGATTCAGGATCCTCGCCTTCAATAGGGGGGATGTCAATGGGGCTGGGCAAAAATTGCACAATGGCATCGAGCAGGGGCTGGATGCCTTTATTCTTTAAGGCCGCACCGCACAGGACCGGGACAAGCTTCAGATCGATGGTGGCTTTGCGTATAGCCGCGAGCAATTTGTTCGTATCGATCGGTGTTTCCGCAAGATAGGCCTCCATAAGATCATCGTCATATTCAGCTACGGTTTCAATCAATTTCTCGCGATATTCCTCGGCGGTGGCGATAAATTCCGATTCGATTTCGCGGATTTCGTACTCTGCTCCCAGGGTTTCATCGTCCCAGACAATCTGTTTCCACTCGATCAGATCGATGATGGATTCGAAGTTATCCTCCATGCCGCTGGGAATCTGAAGGATAAGCGGGTGGGCCCCGAGACGATCCTTCATCATCTCAACGGTGCCAAAAAAATCCGCCCCGACACGATCCAATTTGTTGATGAACGCGATTTTGGGAACCTCGTATTTATCGGCTTGACGCCAGACGGTTTCAGATTGAGGTTCGACACCTTCCACGGCGCTGAAAACGCCGATAGCGCCATCCAGCACCCGCAACGACCGCTCGACCTCGATGGTAAAATCCACATGCCCGGGGGTATCAATAATGTGGATTTCGGTATTCTTCCACTGGCAGGTCGTAACGGCCGATGTGATCGTAATGCCCCGCTCCTGCTCGTCGACCATCCAGTCCATGACGGCCTCACCGTCATGAACCTCGCCGATTCGATGGGAACGGCCGGTGTAATACAGAATCCGCTCTGTTACCGTTGTTTTACCGGCATCAATATGCGCTATAATGCCGATGTTTCTTAGGTTTCCGATTTTTACAGTAGCGCTCATCGTATCAACAACATGTTCGCTTTGACCGGGACCTGTAAATCAATATGACCCGCCAGGGTCGCTGATTCATCCCCGCTGATTAGAATTTTAACCGCTTCAACTTCCGGTACGTTTAGCACGACTGAATTTACAATTGAATACACGCTGAACAGCTCTGATTGTATACCGCCGGGGTGTTGGTCTGCAATGTCAGCGGTCAAATCCACATAGCAGACACCTTCCCGGGTGACGTAAATTGCCCGAACCCGGGTGTCTGCCGGAATGGTGCGAATCAACCCCTTTTGGGGTCCTTGTATCAAGGCTTCAACAATACTTCGGGCAAAGAAGGCCGGATTTTCGGGGTGCTTCAATATGCGCTCTTCCGCGATTAAAAAGTGACCCTCCTTGTCTGCAAAATACAAATGCGCCAGCGTTGTTTGCGATGGCTTCAGCGTCAGCGGTCGCGAAGGTTCCGCCGATTTTTCCGGCCCGGGTGATTCGGCCGATCGAAGGACAATAAGCCCCAGCGCCACGGCACCCCCGATCAATGCCAGAATCGAAAAAAAGATATATCGTTTTGCGGTCATGATGACGGTATCAGAAATTTACTTAGCGTTTAGGTCATAGCAACCGTTTGAAATTAGAACCGTTTTTTATTCCAATCACCTGATGATGTCAAGCAAAAGGGTCCGAATATGTTTCAGCATGCCTGTTGCGGGAGGACCCAAAAGGGTGATGCTGTTTATTTTTCGGTTTGACTTGCCCGGAACGAGAATGTTATGAGAAGCGATTTTAAAACCCATAAAAAAAGGTTAGTCAGCGACTAACCCTTTTTTGTTGATTGGGTGGTGGAGCTGATCGGGATCGAACCGACGACCTCATGACTGCCAGTCATGCGCTCTCCCAGCTGAGCTACAGCCCCACATCGTGCAAATAGTGTTACAGGCGCACCTAACAAATACCATCATATGTGTCAACATTTTATTTGAACATCAAAGGCTTAAGCGATCCGGGCAAATTTAAGCTGTGTTGGTATTTTTACAGGGCGGCATGGGTTGACAAAATTTTGGATAGTAAATATTATTAAGACGTTACATATGGTCTGACCGGGTTCGGCGAAATGTGTGCAAACCATCTCCCGGTATCGGAAAACGTATCGGAATAGGAAGATTTAAATGAGACGTGTTGAGGACCCGGGGGCGGTGTTCTACCGCTCCCAAAACGAAACGGATGTTTACAAAGAGTTCGATGCAACGGAGCTTTATTGTCCGCGATGCAAACAATCCGTGCCGGTTCGCAAGCGGCTTCTTCTTATTTTGCCGGAAGGTGATAAATACGAATATTTGTGCGCCCATTGCTCCGAAACGGTTGGTACTAAAATTGATAAACAGGATAAACCGCTAACCATAATTAGCTGATTTAGGGTTTTCCTTACTTTTGTTTCTTAGATAAAATTTTTAGGAATATGTAATATTTCGCGGTCTAAAGGTTCAAGGTTCAGGGTTCAGAGTTGCTGGGTTCTAATAACCCTGAACGCTGAACGGTGAACCTTGAACCTATAAAGGAGAAAAATTCAATGCTGAGTTTAATGCGGAAACATGCCGGCACGTGGATGATCAAGGTTATCCTGGGTGCTATTGTGGTCGTATTTGTGTTCTGGGGGGTCGGAAGTTACACTTCCCGCAGATCGGGGCGGGTTGCCAGTGTAAACGGAGCGATCATTACGTTGGATGATTACCGGGTCTCTTACAACAACCTCATCGAGCAGGTACGCCGGTCATTCGGCAATAATTTAAATGAAGAACTGATTCAAATGTTTCAAATACGAAAGCGGGCGCTGGATCAACTGATCGATCAAGCACTTATGCTGCAGGCTGCCGAAAAGTATAAACTGACCGTTTCAGACGAGGAGTTAGCCGAATCTATCCGTCAGATCGGTGCCTTTCAAACCGCCGGCGCTTTTGACGGCCGCCTCTACCTCAATACGTTAAGCCGTAATAAGCTTACTCCCGAAACCTTTGAGATTCAACAACGGGATGCCCTCATCATCGATAAACTTCAGCAATTTGTCTCCGGCAACATTAAGGTAACCGATCTTGAAGCCCAGCAATGGTATATATGGAATAACACCGAAGTTGATCTTGATTATGTCCTGCTGGAACCGCAGCGTTACCAAGATATCGAACCGACAGACGAGGAAATCCTTAATTACTTCGATGACCATAAGGATAACTATAAAACCGATCCCCAGATTAAAGTACGCTACCTTTATTTTAAGCCCGATGACTATACGGACAAGGTCAGCGTTTCCGAAGATGATATACAGGACTATTATGAAAGCAACCCGGATAAATTCGAGTCCCCCAAAACCGTCGAAGCGCGGCACATTTTAATAAAACTGGATCCCGACGCCAACGCTGAGGAAGTGGAAAAAGCGCGCCAGCGAATTGAAACCATTTTTGATATGGCCAACGAAGGCCAGGATTTTGCAGAATTGGCCAAACAGTATTCC
>JASFIU010000204.1:0-7941 GCA_050122495.1 Desulfobacterales bacterium
GATGCGCACATTGCTGACCACCCGTTCGCCGCCCTCCAGCTTAATATACCAGCCAACATCTCTTACCGGATCCGGAATCGGCAGCTCGCTGGGAACATCATTAAAATCGCAGTCTTCCGTACCGTCTACATTATCACCGCAGTCGGCGCCGAGCTTCCTGGCTGTCGTCCAATCCGGATTTCCGTCACTCATTATTCTGTAATCCACGCCGTCTAAGGTTTGCTCTGTAAACTGCTGCTGCAATAACGAGAATGACACCTCAGCCGGCAGGTCGGCGTTGGTAATGGCGCCAGTCGCGACGTCGAAAGAGCCGACATATTCGGTCCCATCTTCAGAATCGCCGTAATCCCATATGCCGTATATCCCCTGGTTACTGGTATCGCTGAGATCAGCCACTCCCAGATATCTTCCTGTGCCGAAGGTCACCAGGTAACCGTCCTTTTCGCAATGATACATCACACTCGGCTTGGTGGTGATGGGCTGGCCCGGCGTTGAAAACAGGGGCATGGGCGTGCCACCGCTGCTGTAAGCCACATCCCATAGATTATAATCATCGGCGCTCAGGTCAAACTTCCATAAATTGCCCTTGAGATCACCGGCATAGACATAATCCACCGTATTATTATTATCCACATCGACCGCAATTGGCGTGGACAGCCCGTTGCAGGTCCCGACCAGGGTATCGATTCGTTTCAGCAGTTCACCACTGGCCGGATCGAGAATAAACAGCACGGCATGGCCGTTGACGCTGTTATAGCCATTGCTGAAAATAACGATCCAGGGCGAGGTCACATTGGTGGCGTTGTGCTGAACCACTGCGACTCTGTTGAAAGAGTAGCCCAGATCCTCAACCTCCGTGCTGGGTGTCGTCCCATCCGGATATTCCCACATCACCCGGTTGTCCAGATCGCTTTCGGTCGCCGGAACGTTGGCGGCGTCAAGGCCGGTTAAATCCAGGGCATAATAGCCGCGACCCCCTTTGCCCAGACCGCCGATAAGCATGGTGTCGACGTCGGGCGCGTCGGGCAACTCGGGCACTGAAACGTCTTTTATGGTGGGGGACAGATCCACGTAATACATGTGCTCGTATGTAGGATCAGCCAGTCTGTGAAGGTTTTCAAAAACCAGATTGGGCACGTATGCAAATAGCTCCTCGCCGGTGCGGGCGTTAAAGGCGTGCAACATTCCGTCATTGGCACCCGCGTAGAGGATATCATTTTTGAACACCGGGCCGGAATGCACAATGTCCCCGAACACCGTATAGCGGTTTCGAAGCGTACCGCCGAAACGTTCTTCATTGCTGGTATCCCCATGCAGGTAGTCCATGATATCGCGCGCATCGGTCTCACCTTCCCTCCAATTCGGATCCAACAGGTCCTTCTGGGCATCTGTCAGGCTGTTAAACCGAAAGGGTATGCCCGTTTCGGTGGTCGGGTTATAGCTGGCGATCAAACGCGTGGTCCAGGACTTGCTTTCGAACTGATCGGTCGCCACCCATTCGGGATTCAGCGTATCTATCTCCCCGCTAAATTCGTCGACCTTGAAGGCTTTAATCTCACCGGTCCAGCCTTCACTGCTGTAACTGGCCTGAAACATGAGCAGATCCGGCGCCAGCCTTTGATACAATTCATCTCCGTTAATGGCCACGCCGGAGGCCGAGAAGACGCGGCGCTCAATATCCTTCATGACCGAATTCAAAGCGGTGACCAGTTCCTTGGGATTGGACGAATTCAGAAACTGGCCCCGGCCGTTGACCGCGGCATGCCAGACATCGTCGACTTTTTGCGGTGTCGATTTGCCGGCAGTCGCGTCCGGCCATACGATGTAATCTTCGGTGGTCTTGTGCTTTAAATCATCATCATAGTCATCGGGGTTAATCGTCCCGACAACACCAAACCCGATCGTATAGGTCACCATATGCTGATGGGTTGCATCGTCTGATTCGTTCACCGGCACGTTATCGGCCAGATCCTCGTTGAGATCGCGCTCGTAGTAGTACATGGCAACGTCGGCCAGGGTGTCGCTGTAGGTATCGGCATAGGGTTCCCCATCATCGCCGTCATTGTTATCGATACCGCCGCCTTTGGGAGCACCGCCGTTATAATATCCATCGGTGATCACGATCGTAAACGCCTGCTGGCACTCACCGCCATCGTCGGCGACGTCCCAGGGGGAATCATCGCCACTGCTTCCGTCCAGCTTCTTATTATCATGCTTGTCAAAGTACCGCCCCCCGGCTTCCAGGGCACGCCGCAACGGGGTACCCCCCATCCACTTAAAGTCGTATAAGAGGTTCAGCAGGGTTTCGGTATAATCTTCATCGTCGTTTTTGACATTGAGAACGGGCTGGGTAATCGTCCAGCTCTTACCGATATTGATGCCGTAAAGCCCGATGCGTACCGCCTGCATGTGGGTAATTAGCTGGGCCGTCGCATAGGTGGCGGTCAATCCGCGCCGGCGATAGTAGCTGTACCAGTTGGCAAAGTTCTGGCGCTCTTCCACATAGGTGCGCCCGGTCTTCACATCGGCAGGCGGACTGGTATCAAGGACCAATTCACCCGCCTCAACGACATCGTCGCCATCGTCCGTGAACGCGTAATGGGCGATGGCGCCGCCGTCTACGATCACCAGGTAGGGTTTGTTTGCTGTTTGCGAGTGGACATAATAATGGGCGCGCGGGATATCGATGTCTACGCCGCCGAAAACGCCATCCTTGGGCACAAATTTTACGGCGTCGGCGCAAGCCCGATCATTACCTTCGTCACGATAATGGTCAAGGGTGACATTGGCAACGCCTGTATCAAAATTATAGTCGCCCAATTTAATCCATTCACCGCCACTGCTTCTCTGATCGACCTCTTTGGTGTCGACACCATCGGCATGGGTAATTGTATATTTCACTTTTGTGGAGCGATTGGTAGAGGCAACATACCAGATCCAGACTTCATATTGTCCCTTCACAAGGTAGGGCGCCCATGTGGCGCTGTAGGTACTTTCTTCCGCCTCGGTAGTTAAGTACCCAACCCCCCAGTCTTGGGGATCGGTGTAATGGGACCAGGGCCCGGTCTTAGTGAAGACGGTTGCGTCTTCGTTGTCGACAATGACTTCGCCGGCCTGAACGTTAAGTATGTCATAGCTGCTGCTCAGATCAAAGCGGGGCGAGTCATGCATGGGGTGCGACCGCGGATTATCGGCGTCCGCATTGTCCATCTGACCCGAGACCAGGGGCCAGGGCTCATACGTAATTGTGGGATCGTAGTATACCTTATTGAATCCGGCCCACTGGGTTTTCCAGTGCAGGCGGCCTTCCCCGCGTGACAATATACTGGGCCCCAGATCCTTGTGAGACCGGTCATATTCGTGACACCCGGGGGTGCCGCCGAACAGATCCCCGCATGGATTATCAAAAAGATAATCGTGCCAGTCCAGATACTTTCCATCAATGGCCCCCGGCACCAGAATCTCAAAGCTCATGCTTCCGGAGTCGTCTAGGGCAATGAGAATATTGGGCGGGGCGGACTCAAAGCGGGCATCGAGCGGAACATCTGCAATTTCGACACAGCTATCATCCGGCGGATCCGCCACATCCACTTTGAATGTGGCCGAGATGGTTCCGTTCTCGTAAACCTCAGGGAAAGTGTAAGCGGTGATGGAACCCTTCTTTTTACCATCTACGATGACCTCGTCTACGACATAACCATCATCCGGGACGATCGTAAATGGCTGGTCGGCTCCGGGCGCTACAGCCACCGGTCCCGCAGGCAATATTCTTCCGTTGGAACCGGGGTTGGTCGTGATTACATAATAACCCGTGGCGCCGAAACTGACTTCTATGGTATGATCCTTATCGACAGGGTCGATGGTGTAAGAGGTTAATGGTCCTTCGGACTTGCCGTTATCCACCACATCCAATACCTGATAGCCGGCATCGGGTATGATGGAAAGCGTTATGCTACCACCATTCACCACGTTTGTGGCGCCGGATGGATCAATACTGCCGTTGCTACCTGCAATGGCGGTAACGGTCCACTCTGCCGTGCTTTGACAGCTGAACACCGCGGCTATGGCGCTTAAAAATGCTTCCGGATCAGCCCACTCGATGGTCTTGGAGATGTTCTTACCGGAGTCGCGCATCTGGTAGTAAGTCGCCAGCGAAAGGAGCGTTTGCTTCTGCTCGGTTATCGGCGTCATGCTGTTCGGCCGGCTGATGACGTCTGCAGCGGTATCATATGATCCGGCAAAATAAAGCAGACTTTTGTCGACGCAATCGACACTGTTGGAATTGACGACGTTTTCTTCGACATTCGAATATTCGTAGGATGAGTCTTCCAGGTCCCATGCCATTACAGCGGCACCTGCCGAACTGTAATAGGCGGTGATATCAACGAGCATCTCATCGGCAGAACCGCTGGCACTGAACACATAGGGCCCGGCTTCGCCTGCACCAGCAACCTTGTACCAGGCACTCGTGCGCATTGCTTCGGTTCCGGGTGAGGACGGCTCGATCGCTGTCCAACCGGCCGGGGCACTGAGCACGGCGTTACCGTTGCCGAAAGCCACCGTGGCGACCATCAAATCGCCTTCCTCCACGAGGGCGGGCATGGCCGCCGACAGGCTGATCGTGCTGCCTGACACAGTCTGTTTTTGGTCGCGGTAATAGATTCTACATGTGCCGCCTTTGTCGCCGCCACCCGTATATTCGACGACAAGCTTGGGGGCAAGGGTTGTATCGCCGTGACCACTGGCGCCGTTATAGGATTCCGCAACCCTTTTGCCCGATCCCGTAATAATGATGGCCAGGGCATTGCCCTTCGACCAGCCGGATCGATCCACGATTTCCTGAATTATCCACTTAAGGTCCGGTGTTTGGTGCTTTACATGGACGGTGTCCCATTGCGCGGTAATATTCCAGGCAACGGATTCATTGGTGAGTGCCCGGTTAGTGATATTATTGTTTACAGCGGCAAATGACACGGCATTATTGTGGGCCTGGCCGTAAATCGTCAGACTGGTGTCTTCGTATGGGCCGACTTCATCGGTGGAAAACTCAATATAGGCGCTTGTGATGTCGGCACCCTGGGGAATGTTGATATCTGCAAAGCGCATGCCCACATGAGTCTGATCGCCTGTCCGGATCAGCTCCAGATCGGAACTGGTGAGGTTGATTGAACCAGCGGAGGTTTCCTCGGCATCGTCTTCGCCTGCGGAAACATAGGCTGTTTCAATTTCGGCATAAACTTGATTCACCCCGATGCCCATGCCGGCTGCAAGTAAAAACCAGACGGCCAACACCATGAGCGCTGGAAACCTTCGCCGTAGAAAACCGCAGCTCGAATATAAAGAAAATCCTTCCGCATTGCTGACTGTTTTTGGACTGCAGTGGAATATATTCATAAGAATGCTCCTTATTAAAATGCTTTTAAATATCCGACTTCGATCGTGACAGAGCCCTTGTTGGGGCGAGCAGAGTGACCCACAATTTTGTAACTGTGTATCTTGGTGCTGCCCATATCCAGAGATTCTCCTTCAACAATTCCCTCGGCAACCGCGACAAAACGCGCATCTGGAAAGTCGGATGTCAGGGGATTTGCATCACCGGACCCGTTTTCCCAAAAGTCGCTATTAAAAAGGTTGCCACTGTCAAGCAGGTTTTCCGAATTCGCCACGGTTTGCGTCATCCACGCAAAGGGGGGGTCCTCCGTTTCAGGATTACCTGAGCGCTCCATTCTATCAATGGCTTGTAAAGTAGCCCCTTCAGCCCAATAAAAGTGCTGCTGATGAAACAGCTCGTGAGCCGCAATCCGCACTTCAGTGTTGCTGATATTGGTTGAAGCGATACCGATGATGGTAAGCAAAACCAGTACCAGCAGGGCAGCGATAATAACCGCGCCCTCTTCGTTTTTCAGAATGGATGTTGTTTTTGGCCAAAAGATTGTTGTTTTACGCATCTATCTTGCTCCTTAGAAAAAACCGGCATTGCGACACCTGACCTGGGTGGTGTAAGTTCGTTCGACCGGGTCATCTATTCCGGCATCCTCTTCTACGGTTATGGAAATTTGTACCGTGCGGATATCGTCGCGATCCAGTTCCGGTAACGGGTCTCCAAGCCCGAAGTGATTAATTAAATCACGACCATTAATTACATCATTGTCGGTGGGCGTATCATCCTCGTTTTCTCTGAAGTATCTAAATTCGAAATTGACCACATTGTCGATAAAGGTCTCTTCAATGCCTGAATTATTATCGATTTGCTTGAGTTCTTCGCCGTCTAACCAATAGGTGAGATTCTCAAATTCATCTCCGGTATCCCCATCCATATTTCTGTCAGCCGTAAACGTAATGTTATCGGAACCGGCTGCGCTTATTTCCGGATCCTGAGCGTAATCCCGCCGGAAATCAAGAAGGCCGGCCATCATAATATCCTCGGCCATAAAATCAATGGTTGCGCGTACGGCCTGCTGGACATCGGCGGCAACATTCTGGGTGGTATAGGATTTCGTCAGAGCGGCATTTACACTGTAAACGGCCGCCATAATAATAGATGATACAGCCAGCGCCACCAGCAGCTCGATCATCGAAAAGCCCCTGTCCCGGAGACCGCCGGCATCTGAAACCTGTTTTGGTTTTAAATCTATTGAAAGCAGATTCTTCATTATCCATTTCCCCTGGTAACTGAATCGATTTGCACGCTGTAGTCCTTGCCCTGTCTTGTCCATTCAACGGTAACCGTTATCCTGCTGAGGGTATCCGTAATATCGGCGGGCACCCAACTGCGTGTATAGATACCGATCCTATCTTCGCCACTGGCCAAGTCGTCTATGTCCGATACGACTTTGAGCTCCTCGATCTTTTGTCTGGCCAGCATGGTGGCTTCGGTTGTGAAGTTTCCGGCTGTATTGTTTTTGGTACTCCACATCTGCATGCCGCCGACAGCCAGAATGCCGATTGAAAATATGCACATGGCCATCACCGCTTCGAGCAAGCTAAAGCCCCTGTTATTTTTCGATAAGGTCTTGTTCATGTAATTATTTTTCATGGAAAAACTCTTTTCGGGTTATTTATTCTATTGAATCGTAATACGCCCCAGACGGTTCAGACTGATGAGACGCTGGTCACCACCGGAACTGTCGACCGTGACATCTCCGGTGTCCGCGGGTAACCCTCTGTTGTTAAAGCGTGCGTAGAGATTGCCATTAAAGTCGGTATTGGCAAGATCTATGGAAACGCCTTCCGGCAGCTCCCGGTTTTTGATAAGGCGTTCACCTGCGTCACGAACCCCCTCATTGGCCCCATTATCGATGAACACCTGGTAGCCGTCGCTTTCAAATAATACTGCCACGGGCCCACTTTCCTGCACCGCCTTCAATTTCGCCAGCTGAAGATCACCCCTCAGGTTTTCGACCGTGCCCCTCAGCTTGGCAGCGTGGCGTGAGCCCATCATATAGGGCATGGCGATTGTAGCAATTAAGGCAGCAAGCGCTATAACCGTCATCATTTCCATTATGGTAAATCCCGAATCTTTGTGCATTGTTTTCATCTCCTATTTGTGCTGCCCGGGATAACAGCAAATTTGATGCCAATCGATTTCTCTAGCGCCCATATTAAAAGGTGAGCCCTTTTGATGAAGATAATTCAACCCTTCTCCAGTTATAAAGCGAGTGATTGTAGATAGTTAGAATTTTTTTGACCTCTGAAATGCAGCCCAAGCGACGGTCAATACTGAACGTGAAAACAGGGTCCCTGAACTATTAACTGTTTTTATCAGTATTAAATTATTTTATACCTGAAGCAGATGGGTTGATCCCGGCCGGGCAAAAAAAATGGGGACATCCAACATTGCGGATGTCCCCTGAATGTTTGCAGAAATTATAATTAAAGGAATTTATGCAGACTTTGAATCGATGCGCAGGAATAACCTCTTGATGCGGGCGGCTATCCGGC
>JASFIU010000205.1:0-7898 GCA_050122495.1 Desulfobacterales bacterium
CAGACTGGTAAACGCCTTCAAAGCGGGCGCTCTTAAGGTGAACCCCAAGGTGAAGATCAAGATCGCTTACATCGGCGGCTGGTTTGATCCGCCCAAGGCCAAAGAGGCTGCCATAGCCCAGATTGAGGCGGGTGCGGATTTGATCTTTGCCGAACGGTTCGGGGTATTTGAGGCCGCTAAAGAAAAAGGCGTGCTTGCTTTCGGCAATATGTCGGATCAGAATGCACTGGCACCGGAAGTGGTGATCACCGGACCGGTGTGGGATATGTATCCCACCATCAAGTTTGCTATTGAGATGGTCAAGAAAAAGGCCTGGGTGTCTATGGATCTAGGCGAATGGTCTATGATGGCAAAGGGCGGCGCCCGGCTGGCTCCTTTTCATTCATTTGAAAAGACCTTACCCGCGGATGTGATCAAAGAGGTCAGGGACCTTGAACAAAAGATTCTGAACGGGACCTTTCGCGTACCGGTTATTGAGCATGAGCCCAAATCAGACTAAAAACTATTCAAAAGAATTGCCTAAAATGATCTAATCCGCCAAAGATCGGTGGCGGGAAAGTGCCTAAAGTTTTGGAATTCTACCGATCTTATTTAAAAAATCGGTGGTCAACAACATCTTAACTTTAGGCACTTTATACTTTAACTGCTCACAGGTTAACGGATGGCAAATAATGACCAGCCTGTCGTGAGAATGTCCTCCATTACAAAGCGTTTTCTAGACGTTGCGGCCAACCAGGATATTTCATTTAATCTTTATAAAGGCGAAATTTGCGCGCTGCTGGGTGAAAATGGAGCCGGCAAGACGACGCTGATGAATATCCTGTTCGGCTATTATGCCAGCGATGCGGGGGAGATTTTCATCAAAGGTGAAAAAGCGGATCTTTCTTCTCCAAGAGATGCCATTTCGCGCGGGGTGGGTATGATTCATCAACACTTCGCATTGGTGCCCTCGCAGACGGTACTTGAGAACATCATTGTGGGAACAGATTCCCCCGGAGGCATATTTCTTGACCTTAAATCAGGCCGCCAGGCACTCATTGAACTCCAGGAGCGCTTTGGGCTTCGGATTGATCCGGATGCCCGGGTGTGGACCCTTTCGGTGGGCGAACAGCAGAAAGTCGAAATTCTTAAAGCCCTATATCGAGAAGTCGACATCCTCATTATGGATGAACCCACCGCTGTTCTGGGCCCGGCTGAAACCGCCGAATTGTTTACGACCCTGAGATCACTGGCAAAGGAAGGCCGGTCCGTTGTCTTTATATCTCACAAACTAAATGAGGTGATGGAAATTTCAGACCGCATTGTGGTCCTGAGGGGCGGCCAGGTGGTGGCGGAACGAAAATCTGACGAAATAAACACCCGCGAACTGGCCAATCTTATGGTCGGCCGGGAGCTTCTGGAGCACATTGAAAAAAAGGAACTGCCGCCCGGTCTGCCGGTCCTTGAAATTGAGGACCTCAATGCTTTAAATGATAAAGAATTGCCGGCACTCCAGAATCTTGACCTGGTCGTCAGAGAGAATGAGGTTGTGGGGATGGCCGGAATTTCCGGAAACGGCCAGAAAGAGCTCTCCGAGGTGCTTTTCGGCATGCGGCCGCCTGTAGACGGATCCATTAAAATACGCAGCAAGCCGCTTAAATTCGGGAGCCCGGCAGCGGCCATCAATTCGAATATGGGAAGAATACCGGAAGACCGGATGAATACCGGGTTACTGATGGATCTTTCCGTTGAGGAAAACCTGATTCTTGAAAACCATTCGTCGGCTGAGTTCCAGCGTTATGGTTTGATGAACTCCAAGAGAATCCATCAATTCAGTCAAGACCTGATCTCGCGGTACGGCGTCAAAACCGCTGGCCGTGATGCCGTCACCAAAAGCCTATCCGGCGGCAACCTGCAAAAATTAATGCTGGCCCGGGAACTGGCCGGGAGACCTGTGCTTATCATTGCTTCGCAGCCCACCCGCGGTCTGGATGTCGGCGCCATGGAATACATCCACCAGAGAATTCTGCAGGAAAGAGAAAGAGGCGCAGGTATCCTTCTGATCTCAGAAGATCTGGATGAAATATTTACACTCAGCGACCGCATCCTTGTCATATTTGAAGGTCAAATCATGGGAGAAGTTCAGAGGGAGACAGCCTCCCGGGAACAGGTCGGTCTTTGGATGAGCGGAGTAACTGCATGATCCGATTCAGAATCATAAAACGCGAGCCACTGCCGGGGTGGGCAAAAATCGTAATCCCGATTGCCGCCATTATCGTAACGCTGATTCTGGCGGCGATTCCGATTCTGTTTGCCGGGGGACACCTGTGGAAGTCTTATTTCTACCTGTTTCATGGGGCCCTGGGAACGCGCTACAACCTTCTAGAAACTTTTGTAAAAGCCAGCCCCCTATTATTGACGGGTCTGGCAGTCGCGTTTGCCTTCCGGGCTAAATTCTGGAATATCGGTGCTGAAGGTCAGCTCCTTGCCGGAGCCTTGGCCGCTACCGCCTTAGGTATTCATCTGGGCAGTATCCCTTCCGTGCTGGTTTTGCCGACGATCATTATCGCGGGGTTCCTGGCGGGCGGTATCTGGGCTTCGATTCCGGCGCTTTTAAAAACAAAACTCAAGGTGGATGATGTGGTTTCCACCCTGCTTTTAAACTATGTCATGATCCACATCATGGGGGCCCTGCTTTTTGGGCCGCTCCAGCAACCCGGCTCCAGCTGGCCCCGCTCACCGGCTATTATCGAGGCAGCCTGCTATCCCATCCTGATGACAAGATCGCGCTTTCATTTGGGTATCCTGATCTCTCTTCTGGCCGTATTTGCCGTATGGTTCATTAACAAAAAAACCACCTTTGGTTACCAATCCAAGGCAGTCGGCGTAAATGTCAGGGCCGCCCATTTTGGCGGTATTAATACTACCTCGGTGATTCTGTGGACAGCCCTGATATCCGGCGGGCTGGCGGGTCTGGCGGGAGTGGGTGAGCTCTGTGCACTTCAGCGCCGCCTGATCATGGATATTTCCCCCGGCTACGGATATTCCGGAATCGTGATCGCCATGCTGGGCAACCTGCATCCGGTCGGTGTGCTTTTTTCTTCACTTTTTTTCAGCGTGATTATTGTGGGGGCGCACACCATGAGCCGCATGACCGGCGTTCCCACCTATATCGCAGAGGTTATCCAGGGAATGGCGTTGATGGTAATGCTTATTTTTCTGCTTTTTACCGAATATAAGATTAAGGCGGTGCGCAAGTAATGGGTGAGATATTTGATATTGCGTTTATCTCGGGACTGATGGGAGCCACGATGCGGATGGCCACCCCGATCATATTTGCGACCCTGGGTGAAATCCTTTCCGAAAGAGCCGGGGTACTCAATTTGGGAATTGAGGGTATCATGCTGATGGGGGCCATGACCGGATTTCTGTTTACTTTTACCTCGGGCTCCATTTGGCTGGGTGTATTTGCGGCTGCCTGTGTGGGCATGCTTCTGGGAATGCTGATGGCGCTGCTCTCCGTGAATCTGGGTTTGAGTCAGCATGTTTCGGGACTCGGCATTACGCTGTTTGCAACCGGCCTGGCCATGTTCATCTACCGGCTTCATTTCGGCTCCCCCACCGTGCCTCCGATTATCGAGCCTTTCAAGCAAATTGCCCTGCCGGTCCTTTCAAAGATTCCGGTGATCGGGCCGGGCCTTTTCAGGCAATATTCACTGACGTATATCGCCTGGCTGCTGGTGCCGGCCATGTCGATTCTGCTCTACAAAACCAAGATAGGGCTGAAGATCAGAACGGTCGGTGAGAATCCGGTGGTCGCCGACACCGTGGGTGTCAATGTAACTCTGACCCGCACGCTCTGCCTTGTCGTCGGTGGTGCCTTTATGGGAGTCGGCGGCGCTTTTCTTACGCTGGCCCATCAGAACATGTTTTTGATCGATGTCATTGGCGGTCGCGGATGGGTGGCCATTGCCATGGTCATTTTTGGAAACTGGGATCCGGTCAAAGGTACAATCGGGGCCCTTATTTTCGGTTTTCTGGATGGCCTGCAGCTCCGGCTGCAAAACGTCGGGCTCATAATTCCATTTCATATTTTCCTGATGATCCCGTACCTGTTAACCATTGTCGCCCTGATCGGCGTCTCAAGGCGGGCAGCCGTTCCTGCGGGGCTGTTGAAGCCCTATCGCCGGGAGGAAAAAGGCGGCTAAGAAAGGAATTATAATCGGATATCAACCTTATTATAATTAATGCTCACGCAAAGACGCTAAGTCGCAAAAAAAATATAAATTAAACCATTAAATCCCTTGGCGTCTTTGCGGCTTTGCGTGATAATATCAAGCGCAGGTGCTCAATGATAGACCTTTTAATACGAAATGCGAATCTGCCCGATGGGAAGAAGGGTATTGATATCGCCATTGAGAACGGGTCAATTGTCGAGGTGGGATCCAAACTCGACCTCGGAGCGACACGGGAGATCGATGCGACCGACCGATTGGCCACGCCGCCTTTTGTTGACAGCCATTTTCACATGGATTCCACACTTTCCTACGGCCAGCCGCGTGTAAATGCGAGCGGCACCCTCTTAGAGGGCATTGAACTCTGGGGAGAGCTAAAACCGCATCTGACGGTTGAAAATATCAAAGCACGCGCCCGGGAACTTTGCCATTGGGCCATTGCCCGCGGCACACTGGCAATCCGCAGTCACGTGGACGTCAGCGATGATCGCCTTCTGGCAGTCAATGCTTTATTAGAGATCCGCGAAGAGATCAGACCGTATATCGACCTGCAACTGGTCGCTTTCCCCCAGGATGGGTATTATCGTCACCGCGGAAGTGCTGCGAATCTGGAGCGTGCTCTAAATATGGGTGTCGATGTCGTCGGCGGAATCCCCCATTTTGAAAGAACCATGGAGGAAGGCGCGGCGTCGGTAAAAGCCCTGTGCGAGCTAGCCGCAGAACGCGGGCTGCCGGTGGACATGCACTGTGACGAAAGTGACGATCCCTTTTCCCGCCACATCGAAACATTGAGCTTTCATACGCAACGCCTTGGCCTTCAGAACCGGGTTACCGGCTCGCACCTGACATCCATGCATTCCATGGATAACTACTATGTAAGCAAACTGATGCCCCTGATGGCTGAGGCCCGTATTCACGTCGTCGCCAATCCGTTGATCAATATTACGCTTCAAGGACGCCACGACAGCTATCCCAAGCGGCGTGGCATGACACGCGTGAAAGAACTCATACAAGCCGGGATCAATGTGGCCTTTGGCCACGATGCCCTAATGGATCCCTGGTATAGCTTCGGCTCGTACGATATGATCGAGGTTGCCCACATGGGATTACACGTGGCCCAGATGACCAGCGTTGATCAAATGGGTCAGGTGTTCGCGGCGGTCACGACCAACGGTGCTAAAGCGCTGGGGATTGAAAACTATGGAATCGAGCCAGGATGCAATGCGGATATCGTTATTCTTCAAGCCGGCGATGCGCAGGAAGCGCTACGATTGAAGCCGGCCAGGCTGTTTGTGATTCGCCGCGGAACCGTCATCGCCGAAACATCGCCGGTTGTCAGCCGCCTGGAACTGGCCGACCGGACCGTCGAGGTAGATTTCCGCTGGCCAGTTGAATAGCTATGCTGAAATTTTTGTCCGCATTGCTTACTATACGCGACATGATTATATCTCACACCGGCTGCAGATCTAATAATTAACCGCAGACCCACGCAGACAACCGCAGACAGTATTACTGCTTTGGCCGACTTGGCCAAAGCAGAACTGCATGCCCTTCGGGCAAACAGTTCATAATTAATATTCTCAAACAAGGTAATAGCCACTGATAATTGAGCCGGTTTTACATTTTGGCGTATTAAGTTTTTTATCCCGCGCAGCGGGATGACATTTTTTGGCCGAGCAGGTCGCTCGGCCAAAAGGTCTGCGTTGTCTGCGTGGGTCTGCGGTTAATTTTAGAGTCTGGATATGCGATTTAGCCGGTAAGGAACGTTCCCACTTGTTTGAAAACATTCGGGTGTTCATTCTGAAGTCGAGTGAGGAATTGCTCTGAACGCACAATCGGACTCCAGAGTGAGAAGTCTTCACGGTCAAAATCCATCCCCACGGCCAGCATGTCCGCGAGCGTCTCAATGAGGTGATCGTCGGGCTTATAAATCGAGTCCCCGATGTCACCCACCCAACACAACGGCGTGCCCTGGTAACGGTCATGCACATCCTGGTAGAAGTGGCGTGTCATGATGGTGCGTGGCTGAAGTCCCAGATCGGTGAATGGCAAGGACACGCCTTCCTCGGCCACCTCAATGAGCGCCCCATTGAAAACGGGGATAAGTTCAACCCCATGATCATTGCATATGCGGCAGATCCCCTCCAAGCCCTCGAGGCTGGCGCAAACCGGGAAAAGAAATATCTTTTGAGGCCGGTGGTGTTGCAAGGCTTCCTCGACAAAATAGTTTAATGTTTGGCCCGAAGCGATACATTCTTCCATAACAATCCAAGTTTCGTCCTGCCACCATTCCCCCACAAAGGAGCTCTCTACAATATTCCAACCACGAAAAACCGCGTCATCTTCTACCCGGGTAAGCTTTATGTAAGTGGTATCGAGAAGTCCGGATCGCTGCAGAGGCGGATTGGCATCCAGCAGGTCCAGGGGACGCCCTCCCCAGAGGATCACAAATTGCGCCACTTTGCCATCGAACATCCTTTCGAAAAGTCGAATCATGTCATGACCCACTTCTTTTATCATCAAGAATTTTTCAGGTCCGCAAGCCTGGCGGCTGAGCAGAAATTCCTCCCCAAGTCCCCTGCCGGGGAAATCAACCACATATATCCGCTCCGGTAGGCATCGGTTGCGAAAAGCGTCGTGCTCGGTAATCCCTTTTACGAGCCATATATCCTTTCCACCGCGCGACATCACGACCTCCCCGAGGTCTTCGAGGAAAATCCGATTCTTATCCGAATCTATCTTCACGGGTTCCCTCCTTTTTGGGCAAGTGCTGTAAGCATTGATAAGAAGTCCTCTTTTTGCGGGGGAATATAGGATAAAGACAATATTGTGTCAAATTTAAATTGGGTAAACGGTTACCTATCCCTTAGCCATTTTTTTTCACAACAACCCGGTACGCCCCCACAGGAAGCAAAGTAACTATTTGTAATTATTTATATTTTTTTAATTAAAGATTTAGCTATAAATTTTGCATAGATTTTGCAGACCTTACTTAAGTGGGGCCCGAAAGGTCTTTAACGGTTCCCTGAAAGATTAGAAATATTACGCTAAGGAATTTAAAGCTGCCCGATGTCCGCCCGAACGCCCGCCTGCCAGAATTGCATCTTTGGGATAAATTTATCAAGCAGATAAAATCTTAACACAAAAACCTGTGGTAAAGTGTCTTTGATTACACTTACTCACAGCGTCAAAAGGAAAGGAAGAACATGGTCGAACATATTATTGCAAGCAATCCGGTTGAAA
This sequence comes from Desulfobacterales bacterium, assembly GCA_050122495.1. Lineage (GTDB taxonomy): Bacteria > Desulfobacterota > Desulfobacteria > Desulfobacterales > JAHEIW01 > JAHEIW01. The sequence goes on from JASFIU010000205.1 coordinate 7,458, forward strand.
ACCAGTATCTGCATTTAAGAAAATCCGACAGCCATCTCCGAGCCGAAATAAAAATAAGCAGTGATGACCTGGGCTATCAGTTTAAGTTAAGGCAAATTGATGATGATCAGGGATGCTTTTTTGTCAATAATAATTCTTCCATTTTAAAGCTCTTAGCGGCTGGATCGGTACTGGACATGAAATATTGGACAGCTGACAAAGTCCGGCGGGTCAAATCTGTCCGGGCGGAGATAAACAATATTTCCAAACAGAATCATGAGCCTTTTAAGGGACACTATAAAGTCAGCTTTTCTATATTGAAAACAAAGAGTTTAAAACTGGTGAATCCGCTGGATCAATTGTTAAACCGCACCTTGATGTCAACGACGTGAAAAGACCGTAACAAAAGCGGTGATCGAAACGGGTATCTTTACCAGAATTAGACCCCCGGCATGCGCAAAC
>JASFIU010000206.1:0-7894 GCA_050122495.1 Desulfobacterales bacterium
CTGTTGAGAAATTACAGGCCGAATCGAAAATACCCGGGCTTTTTTTCAAGGATTCGTCAATGATCCAGGCGCAGGCCGGACACCACATGTTACTGACCATCAACTTAAGCGTGAGAACATGGTCATTTTCAGCCGCTGAAGACACGGGCGCGGCTTCCGCTTGGGCGCTGTCCGTCCTGGCCAGTTCTTCTACGGAGCTGGGAATAATACCCATGGCCCGGCATTGTTTGAACAGTTCGGTTTCATGAAAAGCTTCAGGATTCTGCGAATCCGTGGACTCCATTAAAATCGTAAACACCTGCCGGCAGCCATTACAGCAGAATGAATAGGATCTTTCGGATATGACGGAAGTTACCTTTCCATGGCGCAGAGGTAGGCCGCACAGGATGCATGTCCGTTGATCCTCAGGCTGGTGATTGGAGGGTTTATTCATGTAGTGTTGGCAACCCGGGTTTTTGGTGTCACAAATTAAGGTTTCAGTGTTCAGGTGTCAGGTTTCAGTGTTCAGCATTCGACTATTGGAACTGTCGGCTTTTCAGAATCTGACACCTGACACCTGACACCTGACACCAGGAAATGTTTTAGTAACCTTATTCACGGGTGCCAAGCGATTTGACGTAGGAAACCACTCGCCATCGATCTTCAATGGTGATGGTCGTATGTAAGGGCGGTTGGCGTCCCCCGGGAACGCCGTAGCTGACGTTTTTAAAAAGTACACCGGCAGGGCTGTCCTGGACCTTGGCGCTCCGCAGATCGGTCGGCAGCGGGGCAAAGCTCTGACCGACGGTGCCATTGCCATCGTGCTTGTGGCCATGGCACTGCGCGCAATAGATCAGGTATACGCCTTTACCACGGGCGATGACGGCCGGTTGTGCCATATCGATGGGCGATTGGATGTCGGCTCCGTCCGATACGCGGTAGATAGCTTCTCCACCGTTGACCGGAACCAGACCGACTTCTTTGATCAGAAGCGGCTCTTCATACGGCCGCACAGCCGGAGTTTCACGCATGCGACCGTAGCGGAAGTTGTTGTCATAATAGATCAGTGCATGGTAGGCCGCCAGAATGACAATAGCGATAATAATGAAAAATCCAATTGTTTTTCTCATTTAGTCAACACCCTCAAAAGGCAGCACATACAGATGTTTTGGATTTTCTTCCTGTCCCTGCTCTTTGAGTACATGCTGCGCATAGGGAAGCGGATAATAGGGATCGTAGACCGCATAGGCAGATTCCCCGGGAACGTCCTTTATCGGCCGATAGTCCCAATCGGGCTGGCCAAGGTCTCCGATAACGGTATATGCCAGCCAGCCCTGGAATACCACGATGGCGACACAAAAAATTACGAGCAGCCAGGTTTTGAATGTGGATGCCTCGTGCACCGGATGTTCCATCAGATTTTTACTCCCAAACCACCAATTAATAAAATATAGGCCAGTGCCCAGATTATGGTTCCGATGATGGTCAGATAAATAATCAACGGAAACGGGGCGTTGCGGCCTTGAATACCACCGGGAAATTCCTCGATGATACGCTTTTTACGCACTTCCGAGTCCCTGCGACGAAAATAGTAAAATCCCAGGCCGATAATGAACAGCACAATCGTTGCCAGGGTCGGAAACAGATACATGACGAAATGTTGAATGCCCAGTAACTGAAAATACCTCATAACCGGTTTCCTTAAACATAATTTAAATTGGGCCTTTTCTCCGCAAAGCGATTATTGCATGCCTTTTATCAGGGAAAAGGTCACCACCGCCACCGCGCTTGCCAGGCATAAACCAACCAGTGTCAGCAAGGCATAGGTCTGAATGCGTGCGAATCGCGGTACTTTTGCCGGTTTGGCCTGCAGGTCATTTTGCAGGGGCAAAAAACGCGCCCGCTGCTGGTCTTTAAACTGACCGCTGTTCAGCGCCCAGAAAAACACCACCAGACTGATGATAAAACCGGCGGCCATATATGCGATGAAATAAGGGTAGTACATTTTAAAAACGCTTTATATGTTACGGGTTGCGAGTTGCGCGTTATTTGAAACCCGGAACCCGCAACTCGTAACGCGCCAACCCGACTAGGGTTCCCACGAGGAATCAATACCGCGTGGTTCTGCATTGGCATCACTTTGATTGATAAAGTAAACTGCTACATAATCACCGACCTCCCAGATCTTCTGGGATTCCAACTCGCGTTTGAAATACGGCATGGCGGTGCCGGTGATTCCGTTCATGATCTGATAATAAATGATCCCGCCGGATATTTCCCTGCCCTTTAAAATCGTGAAATTCAACGGCGGCGGGTATATCCAGGGCTGGCCCGGCCCCATGCCGTCACCGATCGGACCGTGGCAGCCGATGCAAAAGTTTTGATAAATTTTCTGACCCCGTTGCAGGCTGGCTTCGCTGGTCGGGTACGGATTGGGGATGTTGCGCCATCCTTCCGGAACGATTTCCGCCAGCCAGCGGACATTTTCTTCCGGTCCGGCCTCATAAGCTTTGATGGATTCTTTTTTCCAGTAGCGCTGCCGCTCCATGCGCCGGTCGGCATCTTTGAATCCCAGGCTTTGCATGTACTGGGTCAACGTATTGATACGCTGCATACCCAGCCACTCGAAAGGCGGCATGATCGAGCTGGGTCGTGTGTAGCGGGGATTGACAAAATGGGCAATGTGCCAGTCGTCTGGATGTTCGCCGCCTTCCTGCGAGAGATCCACCCCGGTGCGCTGGGATCCCAGTGCCACCGGTTCATCGGCGATATAATCTCCGGTCTGGGCAATGCGTTGTGCCCCATGGCCCCAATCGATCGACCGAATGGATTGACTGTGGCAGTAGACGCACCCGTTTTCCAGGTATATTTTGCGACCCGCATTTTCAATCGCCGTGCGCGCGCGAAAAATATCTGAAGGTGTCGTATCACTGGTGGCGTAAGGCCAATAGACCACGATCAGGGTGATGGCTGCCAACAGCGCCAGGATACCCGTGAAAATGACAGTCGGAGTCATTCTCATGTTGCAGCTCCACGATTAAAATATAACGATCGAATGATATTGTACAACCCGACGTATGCGCCGATCATAATAAACAATCCCAGAGACGCCCTTAAAATGTAGTAGGGCTGAATCATGGGCAGCGTCCGATAAAGGGTTTCACCGTTATACCAGGCATTGCCCTGAATTAATCCGACAATGGTCAAAACGACCGCAAAGCCGGTGACGCCGATCAGCACCAGCCAGTATTGGACGTCGGCCAGGAATTTGCTGTACAGGGGCTTGCCCGTAATTTTGGGCAGAATGAAATACAGCCCGCCCAATGCCGTTACCCCGGCGAACCCGAGCACGCCGATATGGGCATGACCGACCACCCAGTTGTTAAAATGGGTAATTCGCTGCACATGCGGTAGGGCCATCATCGAACCCTGGATGTTAACAAAGAAATAGTAAATCGTGCCGGTCAGCACAAATTTGGCGCCGATGTCGGCATGAATTTCCCCCAATTTGCCCTTGATCGTGTACCACAGGTTGATCAATACGATCATCACCGGAATCACCATCGCCACACTGTCTACAATTGATATGGTTTTCAGCCAGGTGGGTACCGGCACCTGCAGCAGATGGTGGGTACCGATGTGGGTGTAGACGATAATCAGCGACCAGAATCCCAGCAGCGACAGGGTGTGGCTGTACAATGGTCTGCGCGTGGCAATGGGCAGCACATAGTAGGCCACCGCCAGACCCATGGGTGACAAAAGCAGCCCGAAAATATTGTGGCCGTAAAACCATAAAAGGATGGCATCCGGGATGCCCACCAGGGCCCCGGTATCGGGCTTCCAGATGACGTTACCCAGGCAGTAGGTGATGGATGTCAACACCATCGCGGCAGAAGTGTACCAGATGGATACGTATAAAATCTGCTCTTTGCGCCGGAAGACGGTTCCCAGGATGTTGATCACCACCAGCGCGAAGCTGATTACGACCATGATATCCACCGCCCAGGGCAATTCCGCGTATTCACGGCCCTGGGTGTGTCCGGTAGCGATTCCGATCATGCCGGCGGCCACCGTGATATTCCAGAATATAGCACTGAATACGCCCAGTTTGTGGCTGAAGAGCTCGGTGCGCAATAATCGGGGAAAATAATAAAACGCCACCGCCAACAGGCCGGGGGTCACAAATCCGAACAGCACGGCATTGATGTGCATCGGCCTTATCCGACCGAAGTGGATATATTCAATGTTGGCCATAAAATCCGGTGCAATCAGATAACCCGCGCCGATCATGCCGAAAGAGGTTGCCGCCGTAAACCAGAAAGCGGATGTCAGCGTAAACGCTTTGGCGGTCGAGTTGCTCGATGGCACATTTTCAGTGACTTCTGTCGACAAAATCTAAACTCCCAGTCTGTTATACGTTATTTGTTATTGGTTATTCGTTAAAAGTTTTACAGAATGAGTAAAACTTTTAGTTATCAGTTACTTGTTATTCGTTATTAGTGGTTTTGAAGCCTCAGAGGATCGGTGTTCGAATAACGGATAACAAATAACTATTAACCAATAACCAATAATTAATAACCAATAACAACCTAGCTATGGCATGCCAGCCAGCAGTCTAGGTTGGCATTTTTCTTTCGGTGACACTCGATACACTCACCCATGTACCAAATTTTTTGGGGCAAGCGCTGAAGGTTCTGCACCTGTCCGTGGCATTCGGTGCAGGCAATTTTGCTGTTAATATGGCGCTGATGATTAAACAGCACGTGTTCGGCCACATAATTGACTTTTATCCAGGGCGTCGGTGTATTGGTGTTAAAGTATTCGTGTTCCTTTTTTATCCAGGGATGTTCGGCAATAATATATTTATGGCAGTGCAGGCATTTTTCCACCGCCGGCAATCCGGGATGATTGGAATATGCCACATAGGGGTGGCAATACTGGCACTGGATTTGCTTCACCCCGCTATGGACATTATGGCTGAACGGGATCGGCTGCTCCGGCCCGATACGGGCTTGCGGCGGGGAATAGAACAACAAAATAAATGCCGCAATAAACAGGGCGGTGCCCAGTGTTGTTAAAATGGCGATTACATTTTTACCCAATGGTTCAATACCTCATTAAAAAATTGTCCCAACTAACCAGACGGTTCTACCTCCGCGGTCCTGGAAAATTCCGGAAAGCGCTTTAAAAAAAAGCTGACTGCAATGACCATCAGTCCCAAAAAACCCGCAGTAATTAATGCGTCTGATATACTCAACGACAACGAATGCGCATCATGGCTCAGTGCCGGCGCCAGCAGCAGTAAATGCTCAAACCAAAACCCGATGATAATGGCGCTGCATAAAATCACCATAAATATCGGCGCCGATTTCACCCTTTTATTCAAAAGAATCACAAACGGAACAATGAAACAAACCACAAAGATGGTCCAGGCCAGCTTGCTCCAGGGGATCATTATGGTGCGCTCAATCACATAATGAGTTTCTTCAGGTATGTTGCCGTACCAGATGACCGTTAGCTGGACATAGAAAAAGTCGGCCCAGAGCAGGCAGAATGCAAAAAACAGTTTGCCGATATCGTGGAAATGTGATGGCTCCAAACCGGAGGCCTTTCCTTTTCTGATCTGAATGATGGCGGCCAGGATGATCAAGGCACCCAATCCCACATAAAACGCTTTGACAAAGGTGTAGCCGCCGAACAGGGTCGATATCCAGTGGGGGTCCATGCTCATCACCAGATCATATCCGATCAGGCTCAACACCAGCGTAAATGCCAGAATATAAAGCCCGGCCCAAATGGTCATTTTCTTTTTTACCTGCTCGGGGCTGCGCTGATTGCGGATCCAGCCCCTGTAGATCATTTGCCGAAATGCGCCCTGAGTCTGATTTGCATCCGATCGAAGTTGGAGTGCGTTATAGAGATAGGCAAATCCAATGGCATAGAGTACCAGCAAGCCGATACAATCCCGGGTGAAAAGAAACGGAATATTGAGCCAGACTTCCTTTCCATGAAGATCTTCATGCAGCCACGGAAAGATATGGGCGCGTCCCAGAAACAGAAGCAGAAACAGGACAAATGATAACGGGAAGAAGGCCGCAAAGGATTCCGATAGAGCCGACAGCGGGCCGCTCCAGCGGGCCTTGGTCATATGCATCACCGCTGAAAAAAGAACCGCGCCTTGCGCAATCGCAGACCACAGCAGAAAATTGATTAAATAGGCCTGCCATGCTTTTTCCGGGTGATCGCCGATAATGCCGTAAATGAAAGCCGCCAGTCCGATGAGGATCAGGATAAAAAATATCCAGTTTACCGACGATTTCTGCGGCTTTTCGGTTTTTGTATCGTTGGGGGCCATGTTAATTCATCATGATAGTTAAATTGGTTGAATTGGTTAAATTTGTTTAATTGGTTAAAAAACAGAAAATAGGACAAACCAATAGAACCAATAAAACTAATAAAACTAATAAAACAAATCGAACCAATCAAACAAATAAAACACTTAATCGAATATCTTTACTTCTCCTCCATTTTTCTGAAAAAAATCTCTCAAACCATCCTGCTGCGTCGGTTCACACGTTGCCAGCACCCCGAAGTGCTCGCCCGAGCAGCGCGGGTCGTAATAATCCATTCCTTTATAGTCGGGTAGACGGGTCTGCGTGAGCAGACCGATCACATTACCAAAAACCGCAAACAGGATGGTAAATTCAAATCCAACAATAAAAAACGGAATCAGGGATATGATCGGCTTTCCGCTGACAATCAGATTCCATTCGATTGAACAATAGACAGCCAGGGCAAATCCGCTGATGAGCCCCAATATTCCACCGGCCAGGGTAAACCAGCCGACTTTGCTTTTTTTCAAGTCCAGGGCGGCCATGATTTTGTGACTCGGAATCGGACTGTTTACCCGCTGGAATTTGTAAGCGGATTCTTTCAGCGCGGCCAGTGTTGTCACCACCTGGTCTTCATCTTTAAAAAGCCCCATAATGTATTTTTTACCCTCCATGGCCGCCTCCATGTTCAAGGGTTTCTTTCATCTCCGTCATCGAGACCGAAGGTAGATGCTTTGCAAACAATAAAAATAAAAAGAAAAATAGACAAAAACTGCCCAGCATGATGCCGTACTCAATCAAAGAGGGCGCGTATAAGCCCCAGGCATGGGGCGAAAAGCCTCGCGCCACGCCGCCGATGATGATGACAAATCGTTCCCACCACATACCAAAGTTGACAATCAGCGATATGATAAAAAGAGCTGCAATGGTGGTGCGGACTTTCTTAAACAGAAACAGCAGTGGAATCAATGTGTTGCACACAAACATGAAGTAAAAGCCCCAGCGGTAATCACCAACGGCCCGCCAGCGAAATTGCTCGATTTCAACCGAATTCTGGCTGTACCAGGCAATGAAAAATTCGGTGGCATAGGCAAAGCCGACAATCAAACCGGTGAAAACGATTGTTTTGGCCACATTTTCCAGGACTTCCTTGGTAATGATTTTCTGATAATTAAAAAGTTTACGCAAGGGAATCATCAGGGTCAGCACCATGGCTAAGCCGGAATGAATGGCACCCGCCACGAAATAAGGTGCAAATATAGTGGTATGCCAGCCGGGTACAATCCCCAGCGCAAAATCCCAGGACACGACACTGTGTACCGAAATCACCAGCGGTGTCGCCAGGGCGGCAAAGAAAAGATAGCCGCGGGTATAATGCCGCCATTGCTCGTGAGCGCCGGACCAGCCCATGGAAAGAATGGTGAATATTTTCTTGCGCGTTCCTTCGGATCGATCTCGAACGGCGGCTAAATCCGGCAGCAAACCGGTATACCAGAACAGAGAGCTAACCGTCAGATAGGTGCTGATGGCAATCACATCAAACATCAAGGGAGATAGAAAATTGGGCCACAGTAGCCTCTGGT